>JBEEON010000052.1:0-7228 GCA_041191625.1 Actinomycetota bacterium
CCGCCGGCGTGCTGTCCTACGGAATCCACGACCTGCAAGAAGCCGGAATACTTCCCGGATTGGGCCAGCTGGCATTCGATGTGTCGCACAGTTTCTCGCTCGACACCTGGTTCGGCGCACTCGCCAAAGGCATCTTCAACTTCAGTCCCCAAACGAGCTGGCTCGAGGCGATTGCGTGGTTGTCCTACGTCGCATTCGCACTCTGGCTGTTCACCCGCAATCGTTCGACGCAACAGGAAATACCTGTCTCTGAGAAGGAAAAATAATGACACACACCATCCCCACCGCGGTGGGCGCCGTGGGCGTACTCGCCCTGACACTCACCGGATGCGCCCCATTGGACGCCGACACGCGAATCAGCGTGACCCAGAGAGAAACTCGCTGTGAACTGAGCGCCACCGAAATTCCAGCCGGCATCACCACGTTCGTCATCGAAAACGTGGGCGACGGCGTCGCCGAGTTCTACATCCTGCGCACCACCGACTCGGGAATCGTCACCGAAGTGGAAAACATTTCGTCGGGCCTGACACGCGAACTGACCGTCGAACTCACCGAAGGCGACTACGAATACTCGTGTGAACAAATGGATGGCGGAACACCCGTTCGCGGCCCCCTGACCGTCACTCCCAGTGCGAATGTGGTCACGCCCGATCCCACCACGGAACGCGCGATCGCCGATTACACCGAATACGTTCGAGGCCAGGCCGCCTCGCTGCTCGACGCGACACACGATTTCGCCGCTGCCGTCACCGCAGGAGACATCGACACGGCAAAGGCTCTGTACGCCCCTACCCGAGTCTTTTGGGAACGCATCGAACCCGTCGCAGAAAGCTTCGGGGATCTCGACCCCCGCATGGACGCCCGCGAAGGCGACCTCGAGGACGGTGTGCCGTGGACGGGTTGGCACGCACTGGAAAAGCAGCTGTGGGTCACCGGACTCGACGACACATCAGCCGACCTCGCTGCACAACTTGTCGCAGACACCGAAGACCTCGTCACCCGAATCGACGGAATCGAGCTCACCATCACCCAGATGGGCAACGGCGCCAAGGAACTCCTCGACGAAGTCGCCACGGGCAAGGTGACGGGTGAAGAAGAACGCTACTCGCACACCGACCTGTGGGACTTCGACGCCAACGTATTCGGCGCGTACACCGTCCTCGAAACCACTCGCGAAATCCTCGCCGAGGCAAACCCCACCCTGCTGACCGAACTCGACGAAGCATTCTCCGCATTGAACGCCGAGATGGACACACACCGTGTCGGCGATGGATTCGCCCTGTACACCGAACTGTCGGCGGAACAGATCTCGCGCCTTGCCGCACTCGTGGAAGCCGTCTCCGAACCGCTCTCGCGACTGTCCGCAAGCTTGGTTCAGGACTAGACCGTGCAGATTTCACGACGAGGCCTGCTGGGCGTCAGCGTCGGCGCAGCCGCGATTGGCGCTGCCGGCGGGGCCTCTGCAGCCCTCGCCGTGGAATCGGCGGTCAACCCGCTGCACGCGGCGACAGCCAGCCGACCCTTCTGGGGGACTCATCAGAGCGGAATTGCGGACGGTTCACAGGATCGGGCCTACATCGCCGTATTCGATGTGACGACGACCTCGGCGGCCGACCTGAAGGAATTGCTCGACGAATGGTCGCGCTCCGCTGCACGCATGACCGAAGGCTACGGCGCTGGCCCGTTGGGCCCCACCTCGGGTGACCCCCTGCTTCCCCCGGACGACACGGGCGAAGCAATCGGCCTTGCACCACACTCACTCACCGTCACCATCGGATACGGCGCCTCACTGTTCCGCGCCGAGTTGGGCCTGGCCGGGCTCGCACCCGACGGGCTCACCACGATGACAGCGTTCGCGAAGGACGAACTCGACCCCGCGCAAACGGGCGGGGACATCGTGCTGCAGGTCTGCTCTTCCCACGACCAGGTCGCGTTTCATGCGCTGCGCAACCTGATCCGATCCGCCAAGGGAATCGCCGTGCCTCGCTGGATCCAACCCGGCTACGTCACGGCCCCCACCACCGACGAATCCCCCACACCCCGCAACCTGTTCGGGTTCAAGGACGGCACCGCCAATGTGGCGATGGACACCGCCGAGGCGGACGAGTTCGTGTGGAACTCGGGCAACGGACTCCTGGACCGGGGCACACTGATGGCGGTCCGACTGTTCCGTTTCGACATCGAAACGTGGGACCGCGGATCGTTGGCTGAGCAGGAAAACGTGTTTGGTCGCACAAAGCGAGGCGGTGCCCCCGTCACGGGCGGGACAGAGTTCACGGAACCACGATTCGATCAGGTCAACGACGACGGCTCGCCGGTCATCGACCCCAACGCACACGTGCGGTTAGCGCACGCACGACAGAACAACGGGGCACGAATCCTGCGCCGCGGCTACAACTACTCCAACGGAGTCGACCGTGTCGGCCGGCTCGACGCAGGACTGATCTTTGTGTCGTTCCAGAAGAGCCTCACCGAACAGTTCATCCCCATCCAGCGACGACTGGCCGACAGCGACCTGCTCAACGAATACGTGCGGGCGGTCGGTGGCGGATACTTTGCCTGTCCTGGCGGCCTCAGCACCGGACAAGGTTGGGGCCGACAGCTCTTCGGCTAAAACCGTCGAGGCAGCACGGCTCAGAATTGCAGCGGACGCCCGATCTTTTGGGCGACGGCATCGAACACGCGCGCCTTGACGTCCTCGGGCGGACACTCGCCGCACGCGTCGCGCACCTTGTCGGACAAACGGTCGACAAACTTCAGCTCCTCGGCACATTCCGAACAGGTCTCGCAGTGTGCGCGCACCTCGGCGCATTCCTGGGCGTTCAATTCGCGGTCGACGACGAAACCGATTCGCAGTCGGGCCGAGGCGCAGCCGCAGTCGTGGGGCAAATTCGTCATGACATCATTCCTTTACGTCCGATGTGGGCGAGGACAAGTTCCTGGAGGTCGCGGCGGCCCCGATACAGGCGGCTCATCACGGTACCGATGGGGATATCGAGGTCTTCCGCAGTTTCTTCATACGACATTTCTCGCAGAAGGGTGCGTTCCAACACCTCACGGCGGTCGTCCGAAAGCTGGTTGAACAGATCCACGATTTCCTGATGCGAAATGGCTTCGACGACTTCGAGGTCGGGGCGGCCCAACGGCGCATTGCGTGAGGCGCCGTCCATTTCCAACAGGTCGGGGTCGATATCGCCCGATGTGACCTCACGCTTCGCCGCTCCGCGGGTCACCGTGTTGAGGTAAATGTTGTCCATGATTTTCTTCACCCAGGCGAGCGCATAGGTGCCCTGTTCATAGGATTCCCACTTTTCGTGGGCCTTCACGAGGGCGTTCTGCAACAAATCTTCCGCCTGCTCGACGGTGTGCGCACGGTGACGGGCATGACGATAGAGCCGGTCAAACAGGGGCAACACGACCTCTTCGAAACTGCCCCGGTTTACGTACGTAGTCGCCTTGTCGGCGGGTTCATCATCCGAGATGGACTGCAGTTCCTCGTCCAAGACGTCGTCGTCCGGCAGCAACTCCGCCAACAACGATTCGTCCGCCTCGGAGTCGTCATCCGATTCGACGTCCAGAACCGACTCGAGGTCGCTGTCTTCCAGCAAATCTCGTTCGGGGTTCGGGTGTGCATCGTTCATGATTCCCGAGTTTAGTTTGTGCACTTCCAACAACGCTGTCATACACCCACCTGTTCTCTCGTTAGGCTTACTTAGGTAATGACGAGCAGCAATTATTCCGCAAACGGTGGCGCAACACTGTGGCGTGCGCCGCATGTGACGGGCCCGCTGCACGCGACCGTCGAAATCCCCGGATCCAAGAGCCTCACCAACCGGGAATTGATCTTGTCGGCTGTCGCCGACTCCCCGTCGCTGTTGCGCCGACCCCTGCATTCGCGAGACTCGGCGCTCATGATCGACGCTCTGCGCGCCTTGGGAATCACGGTGACAGAACAACCGGGCGACGGCACCGACCCTGACCTGCTCATCACCCCCGGTCCGCTGACGGGAAACGTGTCGATCGATTGTGGGCTTGCGGGAACGGTCATGAGGTTCGTGCCGCCGTTATCCACACTGGCCGAAGGCCCCGTCACCTTCGATGGCGACGAGGGGGCTCGCCGCCGCCCGATGGCGGGAACGATTGACTCGCTGCGAGCACTGGGCGTCACGGTCACCGACGACGGACGCGGAACCCTGCCGTTCACCGTGGAGGGAACCGGAGTCGTGCCTGGCGGCCCCATCGTGATCGACGCCAGCAAGTCCAGCCAATTCGTGTCAGGACTGCTGCTCGTGGGAGCGCGAATGACCGACGGACTGACGGTCACCCACCAGGGCGAGCACCTGCCCAGCATGCCTCACATCGACATGACCTGTGAAACCCTGCGCCAGCGCGGCGTCACCGTCGAATCCCCGCGCCTGGGCGTATGGACAGTCACTCCGGGCCCCATTGCCGGCGTCACCATCGACATCGAACCCGACCTCTCGAACGCAGCACCGTTCCTCTGTGCCGCGATCGTCGCTGGTGGAACCGTCACCATCCCCGCGTGGCCGGACGCCACCACTCAGGTCGGAAACGACCTTCTGGAATATCTGCCACTGTTCGGGGCCACCATCACACGCGACTCCCGCGGCGTCACCATCGACGGTGGCGAGGGATTTGTGGGCGGGCGACGCATCCCCGGCGTGAACCTTGACCTGTCCACCGGTGGCGAGCTCGCACCCCCACTCGTCGCGCTCGCCGCACTGGCGTCCGAGCCGTCGACGTTCACCGGAATCGCCCACCTTCGAGGCCACGAAACCGACCGCCTGGCCGCACTGGTCGCAGAAATCAACAAACTCGGCGGAAATGCCGAAGAACTTCCCGACGGCATCCGCGTGACCCCCGCCCCGCTGCACGGGGGCGAATGGCACAGCTATCACGACCACCGCATGGCCACCTCGGGGGCGCTACTGGGCCTCGCAATCGACGGCATCCTCGTGGAAAACGTCGCAACGACCGCAAAAACTTTGCCACGATTCGTGGACATGTGGCAGGGCATGCTCGCCGAATGACGTGGGGCAACGAGCACGACACGTGGGACCGTTACGACGAGTCCTCGGCAAAGGTTCGACCGCCCAAACGCGGATCCCGCCCCCGAACGAAAACTCGTCCCGCACACGACGATGCCGTCACCGGACTCATCATGACCGTAGACCGTGGACGCTACTTGGCGCTCGTCGACGAAGGCACGCCCGAGGAACGCGAAGTCGTCGTCAAACGAGCAAAAGAAATGCATCGCACCAGCGTCGTCACCGGCGACCGGGTTGACCTCGTCGGCGACACGACGGGCGCTCCGGGCACACTCGCCCGCATGGTGCGAATCCAGGATCGAGACACCGTGCTGCGCCGTTCCGCCGACGACACCGATCAGGTGGAACGCATGATCGTCGCCAACGCCGACAGAATGCTCATCGTGGTGGCCGCCGCCAACCCGGAGCCGCGTGAACGACTCGTCGACAGGTACCTTGTCGCAGCATTTGACGCGGGAATTCAGCCGATCCTCGTCATCACCAAAACCGACCTCGCGGACCCCACCGAATTTTTACGGCACTTCCGCACGCTCGACATCCCCATCGTGTTGTCACGATCCGACGAACCCCCGCTGGACGAACTGACCGAGCTGCTACGTGACCACGTGACCGTGGCCGTCGGGCACTCCGGTGTGGGCAAATCCACGCTCGTCAACGCGCTCGTCCCCTCGGCACAGCGCGCAACGGGCAAAGTCAACGACGTCACCGGGCGCGGGCGCCACACCTCCTCATCGACCGTGTCATTCCGGTTCCCCGGCGGCGGATGGCTGATCGACACACCCGGCGTGCGCTCCTTTGGGCTCGGACATGTCAAACCCGATTCTGTGCTCGCCGCCTTCACCGACCTCGCCGAACTGGCCGAGGAATGCCCGCGAGGCTGCGACCACCGCGCCGACGACTGCGAGATCGTGGCCGCGGTGGCCCGAGGTGAACTCGGCGATACCGGTGTTGCGCGCCTCGATTCCGTACATCGACTGTTCGATTCGATGGAAACGGTTTAGCCTGAGATGGTGAACTACGACCTCGTTGATGACCTCGCCCTCGCTCGGGCACTCGCCGCCGAAGCCGACCTGGTGTCACTGCGCCGGTTCCGCGCACTCGACCTGCAGGTCAGCACCAAGCCCGACCGCACACCCGTGACCGACGCGGATCGCGAGGTCGAACAAACCATTCGCGCGGGAATCACCGCGGCGCGCCCCCACGACGCAATATTGGGCGAAGAATTTGGGGCCTCGGGCGAAAGTCACGACGAGGGCCGGCCGCACCGACAGTGGATTATTGATCCCATCGATGGCACCGCCAACTTTCTGCGCGGCGTCCCGATCTGGGGCACCTTGATTGCCTTGGCCGTTGACGGCGTTCCCCGTGTGGGCGTCGTTTCGTCGCCGGCTTTGGGCCAGACGTGGTGGGCGGCCACCGGCCACGGCGCATACACGCAGCGCACCGGCAGCGCCGAAACGCGGATGTCGGTCAGCAAGGTCGAACGTGTGGCCGACGCGGTGGTGTCGTACAACTCGCTGCCCGGTTGGTGGGATGCAGGACGCGGCGATGCAGCGATCACGTTGGCTCGTTCCGCGTGGCGCGCCCGCGCGATTGGTGACATGTGGGCGTACATGCTCGTCGCCGAGGGTCTGATTGATGTCGCCACGGAATGCGATTTGCAGCCCTACGACATGGCCGCGCTGCAGCCCATCATCGAGGAAGCTGGCGGACGTTTCACTGACATCGAGGGGCGACTGGGGCCCTGGCACGGGACCGCTTTGGCGACCAACGGGCTGTTGCACGATGAGGTGCTGGGACTTTTGTCCTAAATTCTCAATTTTCGGCTGCTTGTTCTACAACAAGTAGTAGATTGGCGTCATGAAGAAAACCGTTACCAGCATCGTCGCCGCAATCACCGCAACCGTGGCACTCGCCCTCACCGGATGCGCGGCCGGCGCCCCCATCACCGCAACCGACCCGTGGGGCAAAGCCACCACAGCGGAAATGTCAAACATGACCGGGCTGTTCATGACGCTCAACAACACCACCGATCACGACCTCACCATCGTCGGAGCAACCTCGACCGTCACCGACGACGTCGAAGTCCACGAAATGGCAATGGTCGACGGCCAGATGGTCATGCAGGAAGTACAGGACGAACTCGTCATCCCCGCGGG
>JBEEON010000053.1:0-2783 GCA_041191625.1 Actinomycetota bacterium
CGCCAGCAACCCGAAGTCACGGACACCCGCAGCGCTCACGGGCAAACCCCACTCCGCGAGGATCTGCTCGTGAGGGTCGATACCCACACACAGAGCCCCCAACGAGTCACGAATCTCGACGAATCGGGACGCCAGACCCGTTACCACGAGGCGCGCTCCAGGGCGTACTCCTGCAGACTCGTCACCGTCAACGGCACACCCGTGTCCTCGAGCGAGGCGACGACCGCGGCAACCTGCGCGATTGTCGTAATGAGGGGCTTGTCGGCGGCCACAGCCTCGCGACGAATCTCTGCCCCGTCAGCCCGAGCCGAGTGACCGGACGGGGTGTTGATGATGATGTCCACATCGCCGCGGCGAATCAGATCCACAATCGATTCCTCGTTGCGTGCCGCGTTGGAGAACTTCTGCACGATGGTTACCGGCATTCCGTAACGGGACAGCACCTCGGCCGTACCCTCCGTTGCCAATAGGGTGAACCCCAGTTGGTGGAGTCGCTGGATGGGGAAAACTACCGAGCGCTTATCGCGGTCGGCGACCGACACGAAGACCGTGCCGCTGCGGGGCAATCCGCCGTACGCTGCGTCCTGGCTCTTTCCGAATGCAACGGGGAAGGTGCGGTCAATGCCCATTACCTCGCCTGTGGAGCGCATCTCGGGCCCGAGAACCGAGTCCACGACGCGTCCCTCGGTGTTGCGGAAACGCTTGAACGGCAGGACCGCTTCCTTGACGGCTACCGGCGCGTTGAGTGGAACGTGCGTGCCGTCGTGTTCGGGCAGGTGACCATCGACGATCAAGTCGGCAATCGAGCGACCCACCATGACGAGCGATGCCGCCTTGGCCAGCTGGGTTCCCATTGCCTTTGACACAAACGGAACCGTGCGGCTGGCACGAGGGTTCGCCTCGAGCACGTACAGAACGCCGGCAGAAACCGCGAACTGCACGTTGAGCAAACCACGAACGCCAATACCTTCGGCGATAGCGCGCGTCGCTGTGGCAACACGATCGATCACGGTGCGTCCCAGAGTCACCGGCGGCAAGGTGCAGGCCGAGTCACCCGAGTGAACACCGGCTTCCTCGATGTGCTCCATGATTCCGCCGATGTACAGCGTCTCGCCATCGAACAGCGCGTCGATGTCAATTTCGACAGCGTCGTCCAGGAAACGATCGACCAGCAACGGGGCATCGGCACCGATAATGGCCTGGCCCTCCATGCGCACAAAGTAGTCACGAATCGATGCGGTGTCGTACACGATTTCCATGCCGCGGCCGCCCAAAACATACGAGGGGCGAACCAACACGGGGTAACCGATTTCCTCGGCGATGGTGATGGCCGAATCCACATCCGTTGCGGTGCCGTTGCGCGGTGCCACCAACTCGTAACGTTCGAGGATTTCCGCGAAACGTCCACGTTCTTCGGCAATGTCGATGGCGTCGGGGGTGGTTCCCAAAATGGGGACGCCGGCCTTTTCCAGACCGTGTGCGAGACCCAGAGCCGTCTGACCGCCCAGCTGCACGACAACACCGACGAGTGTGCCCGATGCGCTTTCCGCGTGAATTACCTCGAGAACATCCTCCAAGGTCAACGGCTCAAAATAGAGTCGATCGGAGGTGTCGTAGTCCGTCGAGACGGTCTCGGGGTTGCAGTTGATCATGATGGTCTCGTAGTCCGCATCCGCCAAAGCGAACGAGGCGTGGACGCAGGAATAGTCGAACTCGATACCCTGACCGATGCGGTTGGGGCCCGAACCGAGAATGATGACCTTCTGACGGTCCGAGGGCACGACCTCGGTCTCGAAGTCGTACGACGAATAGTGGTACGGGGTCAGCGCGGGGAACTCCCCCGCACACGTGTCCACCGTCTTGAAGACAGGTCGCAGGTTGTGCGCGTAACGCAGCGCACGAACATCGTCCTCGTTCATGCTCCACAGCGAGGCAACCTGGGCGTCACTGAAACCGTGATTCTTTGCCTCGGCCAGTGCATCGAGGTCGCCGTGGTGCGCTGCAACCATGTCCGCGGTCTCGTTGATCAACTGGATCTGGTCGAGGAACCAGGGGTCGATTGCGGTGGCATCGAAGGCTTCCTGGACGGTAGCGCCGGCGCGCATTGCCTGCTGCAGCACGACGATGCGGCCGTCAGTGGGTCGACTGGCGATGGCGAGCAGCTCAGCCTTGTCGCCGGGCATGCCCTCCCAGTGGAAGCTCGAACCGCGCTTCTCGAGCGAACGCAACGACTTCTGCAATGCGGTGGTGAAGTTACGACCGATGGCCATTGCCTCGCCCACCGACTTCATGGTGGTGGTCAGAGTCGTGTCCGCTTCGGGGAACTTCTCGAATGCGAAACGTGGCGCCTTGACGACGACGTAGTCCAGAGTCGGCTCGAACGAGGCGGGCGTGACACCCGTAATGTCGTTGGGGATTTCGTCCAGACGGTAACCGATCGCCAGCTTTGCGGCAATCTTTGCGATCGGGAAACCCGTCGCCTTGGAGGCGAGAGCTGACGAGCGCGAAACGCGGGGGTTCATCTCGATGACGATCACGCGGCCGTTGGTCGGGTCAATTGCGAACTGAATGTTGCAACCACCGGTGTCCACACCGACAGCACGGATGATGCGGATTCCGATATCGCGAAGGTTCTGGTACTCGCGGTCGGTGAGCGTCAGTGCGGGAGCAACGGTGATTGAATCACCCGTGTGCACGCCCACGGGGTCGACGTTCTCGATGGAACACACCACGACCGTGTTGTCGGAGGTGTCACGCATGAGCTCGAGCTCGTATTCCTTCCA
>JBEEON010000054.1:0-11114 GCA_041191625.1 Actinomycetota bacterium
TGTCCGAAAAGAGGATCGCATGGCAAATTTCTTTACCGGTTTATTTGGAAAAAAATCCGGTTCGGAATCGGAAACACCTGCGCCCGAACCGACACCAGCGGCCAAGCCCGCACGTAAGACCACTGCAACACCCCAGGAGAAGCCCGTGACCAAAGCCCCCGCCGCAACAGCCAAGAAGTCCGCAGCCAAGGCTGCTCCGGCAGTTGACGCAGAGGCTCCTGCGAAGGCACCCGCGTCGAAGGCTCCCGCCAAGGCTGCTGCGACAAAGGCTCCCGCCAAGGCCGCCGCCGCCGAAAAGGCACCGGCCGCAAAGAAGGCCCCGGCCAAGACCGCTGCGGAGAAGGCCCCGGCCAAGACCGCCGCCAAGGCTCCTGCTGCGGATAAGGCTCCCGCTGCGAAGAAGGCTCCTGCGAAGGCTGCAGCAGAAAAGGCTCCCGCCAAGGCTGCTGCGACGAAGGCCGCCGCCGAGAAGGCTCCGGCAAAGACCACCGCGGCAAAGGCGCCCACCAAGGCAGCCCTGGCCAAGGCGGCTGCAGCGGAAGCCGCAGAAGCAGCGCCCGTGAAGGCGCCAGCAAAAACTCGTGCGACTCGTGCCTCGAAAAAGGCCGACCCCGAAATGGACATGGATCCCGAGGAAGATGTCGTCGCCATTGAGGACATCGCCGCCGTGGAAAAGTCGGTGGAGGAAGAAGACCTGACGCTTACCGACGAGGAAGCCGAAGAAGCCAAGAAGGCTCTGGGCGAGCAGTTCCACCCCGACGCAATCGTCATCTCGTCGACCGACGACGAAATTCAGAGCGTCAGCACGACCATCACCGGTGCAACCGCTGACCCCGTGAAGGACTACCTGAAGCAGATCGGTAAGGTCTCGCTGCTCAACGCAGAACAGGAAGTCGAACTGGCTATGCGCATCGAGGCGGGCCTTTTTGCGGAGGAAAAGTACAACTCACTGACCGTGGCTAAGCAAAAGACCAAGGATGGTCGCGAGCTGTCCGCCGTTGCACGTGATGGCCGCCGCGCCAAGGAGCACCTGCTCAGCGCTAACCTGCGTCTGGTCGTGTCGCTCGCGAAGCGCTACACGGGACGTGGCATGCAGTTCCTCGACCTGATCCAGGAAGGAAACCTGGGTCTGATTCGTGCGGTGGAGAAGTTCGACTACACGAAGGGCTTCAAGTTCTCGACCTATGCGACCTGGTGGATTCGCCAGGCCATTACCCGCGCGATGGCCGACCAGGCTCGTACGATTCGTATTCCCGTCCACATGGTGGAGGTCATCAACAAGCTGGCTCGTGTCCAGCGTCAGTTGCTGCAGGATTTGGGTCGCGAACCTACCCCCGAAGAATTGGCCGCCGAACTGGACATGACTCCCGAAAAGGTTGTCGAGGTCCAGAAGTACGGTCGCGAGCCCATTTCGCTGCACACCCCTCTGGGCGAAGACGGCGACAGCGAATTTGGTGACCTGATCGAGGACACCGAGGCCGTTGTTCCGTTGGACGCCGTTGCGAACGCAATGCTGTTGAGCACCTTGGAATCCGTCCTGGTGTCGTTGAGCGAGCGCGAGGCGGGCGTGATCCGCATGCGATACGGTCTGGGCGACGGTATTCCGAAGACCCTCGACCAAATTGGCGAAAACTTTGGCGTCACCCGTGAACGTATCCGCCAGATCGAGCAGAAGACGATGGCAAAACTTCGTCACCCCGCTCGTGCCCAGCTGTTGCGCGAGTTCCTCGAGTAAACAATGCGCACACTCGTCGCGGTAATTGTCGGGCGAATGGTCCGATTTGTGACCCGTTTGCGCGGGGGCGGTTCGGCGTTGCCGGGGTGGTTCGCGTTGAAGATCCACCCTCGGTTCCTGCACGACGTCTTTGCCGATCTTGCGGGTCGTGACGAAATTCCCGTCGTTGTGGTCACCGGTTCAAACGGTAAATCGACGACGACCTCGATGATTGTGTCCGCTCTGGAGAGCCAGGGTCACACCGTTTTTTCGAATCCTTCGGGCGGAAATCTGCCCCAGGGGGTAGCGTCAGCGGTACTCGCCGATGTGTCCCTTCGCGGTCGCATCACCGCGACCGCCGTGGTTCTGGAACTCGACGAAGCATACGGCCCGGCCCTCGTCGACATCATCCGCCCGTCCCACGCGGTACTGCTCAACGTGCAGGTAGACCAACTGAATCGTTTCTTTGAACCCGAACGTGTCATCGAAATGGTGCAGCAGATCGGTGCAGCGGCGGGAGTCGTCGTGGTCAACGATTCCGACGCCAACACGCGAGCAATCGGCAATATTCTGGCGATGCAGGGACACGAGGTTCACGGTTTCGCCGTTGACCCCGATGCCGCACCGCGAGGCGTTTACGAAGCGCACGTGGGGATCGAAACTCTGACGGAACCACGGACACCGGTGTCGGTTGTCACCGCACATTCGGTCCGTGTCGCGTCGATTTCGGTCTCGGGTGTCGACAGCACCGTCCACCTTCCAGCCGCGGGAATTCACTACGCAATTGATGCGGCGGCCGCCTTGGGGCTCGTGAGAGTGGTCTGTGGCGCTGCCTACAACGCCGACGCCGCTGCGGAAGCAATTTCACGCAGTGAACCCGTGTACGGACGCGGGGAATCCGTCGAAGCGTTCGGAGACGATCTGATGATTGTGATGATGAAAAACCATCCCAGTTTGCAGATGAATCTCGACGCCTTGACTGAAGCACCCGAGTCCCTGTATCTCGCAGTGGATGAGGGAACACCAGACCCCAGCTGGATTTATGACATCGACCTGTCGTCGCTGGACCATGTGGACGTTGTCACTGGTACCAAGGCGTGGCAGTGGGAGACTCGACTGGCCTATGAGGAAATTCCCGTCGGCGTCGTTGACGAGAATCCGCAGTCCGCTTTTGCAACTTTTGGCGAGATCACGACCCCGAATCGCCAGAATTTCCGCACCGCCATCGTCAACTACGAACAGATGATGGACCTGCGGCGCGAACTGGGTTACATGGAAATCGAGGGCGACCGTTGATTCGAATCGTGCATGTTTTTCCCGAAACTCTCGGGCTGTTTGGCGACTCGGGTAACGTCCTCGCGCTGCGCAAACGTGCCGAATGGCGTGGGGTAGACGTCCAGGTTGTACCCGTGCACCGAGGCGATGACATCCCCGCAAATGGTGATATCTACATCATCGGTTCCGGCTCGTCGAGTTCGGTCCGGCAGGCGGCGGCAGAGTCGACACGACTGGCCGGGGCACTTGACTCGGCAATGGACAATCGCGATGCCCAGATTGTGGCCATCGGTGGTGGACTTCACCTTCTCACCAAGCGGGTCGATTGGAACGACGGCACATCGGTGCGCGGCGCGGGACTCATCGACGGTGTCTCGGTGCCTCGTGCGCAACGGCTCGTCGGCGAATTCGTGGGGATCTCTGAGGGACTCGATGTCGCCGGCTTCATCAACTCGGGGCACGACGTCGTGACCAACCTTGAGCCCCACATCCGGGAAATGCATGGGCTCAGTATTTCTACCGACGGAGTTGTGTACCGCGGCATTGTGGGAACACATTCGCACGGCGCATACCTGCCGATGAACCCTGCGATTGCGGACCGAATTTTGACCACATCATTGGGCAGTGAGCTGCCGGTTGGTGGCGAGCGGCTCGCCCGTGCGACTGTCGCGGCGAACGAATCGCGTCGTGCGATCCGTGACCGTATCGCGCAGAACGGCTAGTTCGAGACCCTGCGAATGTGTGAGGGCACAGAGGTGACGATTTCGTCACCAATAGTGCCCGTCCATTCGGCCCAGTTCTCGGCGGTGGGACCGTCGTGCCCAAATACTACGACCGAATCGCCGACCGAAATTGGGTCGCTTCCCACCACCACGTCGGTGCGGTGTGCGTCGACGTGGGTCACCTGGCGAAGCACACCGTTGATGCTCACACGGGCAATACCCGACACGACCTGGGGGACGCCATCTGCCCAACCGGCAGAAATCGTTGCCGTCTCGCCGTGAACCGAATCGACGGTTGTCGTCAGGGACATGACAGGCCGAAGGCCTAACGCATTTCCGTCTCGGTCATCGAATGGTGAAATTCCGTAGGCGGCAATTCCTATCCGCACGAGAGAAAAACGGCTATCCGGCTCGCTGATCGCAGCGGAGCTTGCCGCGAGGTGAACGTACCCTGGGGTCAGACCCGCACCGTGCGTTGCCGTTTCGACCGCACGGGTGAACACCGCACGGGCTGCCGCATCGGCTTCGGCGCTGGTGTCGGCGAGGTGGGACCACACACCGGCGACCGTGATGTGACCAGAATCCTGCAGAGCGCGTGCTTCCGTGCAAATCTGGGCCCAATCGTCGATTCCGAACCCGTTGCGGTGCAAGCCAGTGTCCACTTTGAGGTGCACGCGGGCGACCCCAGGGGCCTGGGCGACGGAGTGGAGCTGTTCGCGGGTCGACACGCCAATTTCCAGTTCCGCGGCAACCGCAGCGGCGAAGTCTGTTCCCGTGCCGTGGAGCCACACAAACAGTGGCACCGTAATCCCCGAGGAACGCAGCGCGAGAGCTGCGGGGACATCGAGCACGGCCAAACCATCGGCACCCGCCGAGACCGCGACGTCGGCCAGTTCGAGCATGCCGTGGCCATAGGCGTTGGCTTTGATTGCGACCCACACGCGTGCGGGTGACGCTGTCTGAATCAGCGATCTGACGTTGTGATCAAATGCTGCACGGTCGATACGGGCCAGAGCGCTCACGAGCGCCACCGCCGTTCGACTCGAACACCCAAACGAGTGACGAGGCTCAGTGGCTCCCAGCCGGATGCGCTTGCCCACTCGTCGAGGGGAGACAGGGAATCCCACAGCGTGACCGTTTCGCCGATTCGAGGCGCGGCATCGGTTGCATCAAACACGACCTGGTCCATGGCGATCCGACCCACCTGTGGGCAGCTGATACCCGAAATTGTGCCGTGGACACGGTTCGAGCCTCGTCGCGGTAAACCATCGGCGAAACCCAACGAAGCCAGCGCAATCACGGAATCGCGCACCGCGGTCCAGGTGTACCCATAGGAGACGGAATCGCCTGCGGGAATGTGCTTCACCGCGACAATTTCGGCGTGTGCCGTCGCCACGGGCATTCCGGCCCCGATCCCGAAAATGCCCCGAGTTTCCGCCGCAATCGACGCACGAGACTCGTCGTCGGTAAGGAAGTGGGCAAACCCGAGGTGTTCGGCGATTCCCGTAACCCAGTCCCGGCCGTGACCATACGCGTCGAGGCGCAAATCCAGGGGCAGATCCGTACCGTGGGTGGCCGCTAAGGACTTCAGATTATGTGTCAGAGCGTCAGCGGAAAATTCGACGGCCCGAATCGGCGAATTAGACACCGTGGTTGCCGCGCAGTCGCGAAGTTTCGTCCAGCCATTCCAGAGCGGTCGGTTGGAGGCGCGCCTTCACCTCGTCGGCGTGGTGGCCGCAAAACATCAGTTCACCGTGTGCGAGAGTTACGCGGACATAGGCTTGGGCTCCGCACGAGTCACAACGGTCCACGGCGGTGAGCTGGGGTACGAGTGTCTGCTGTGTGTCGGTGCTTACGTCTGTAGTCATAGGTTTGTCTCCTTTTGCCCCTCTATTTCACCACGCGCCACCGACATTCCCGTGCACATCGGGGGACAATTCGCGTTCGGCGAAATTATGGTTTCTGCGGAGAGCCTGAGCCAGAAACCCCCGTGATTTCTGTACCCTGAAACTTCACCGAAAGGTTTAGGTTTCGTGTCCTCTTCAGATTATTCCGCCCGGCATCTCAGCGTCCTCGAAGGCCTCGAGGCTGTACGCAAACGCCCCGGCATGTACATCGGCTCCACCGATGAACGTGGCCTTATGCACTGCATCTGGGAGATCATCGATAACTCGGTGGACGAGGTTCTCGCGGGCCACGGTTCGCGCATCGGAATCATCCTTCACGACGACGGATCCATCGAGGTTTCGGACACCGGCCGCGGTATCCCCGTCGACATTGAACCGCGAACCGGGTTGTCGGGTGTCGAGGTTGTATTCACCAAGCTCCACGCCGGTGGAAAGTTCGGGTCGGGTTCCTACACTGCGTCGGGTGGTCTGCACGGTGTGGGTGCCTCGGTCGTCAACGCATTGAGCGAACGACTCGACGTTTTTGTCGACCGTGACGGCAAGACCCACGCGATGTCCTTCCACCGCGGTGAGCCCGGAAACTTCGCCGACGCCGGCGCGCCCACGCCGCGCAGCCCGTTCACCCCATTCGTGGCCGAAAGTGAACTGCGCATCGTCGGTAAGGCCGCAAAGGGCGTAACGGGTACACGAGTTCGATGGTGGCCCGACCGTGAAATTTTCGGGGGAGCCGGCGACATTTCGCTGGATCACCTGCTGACTCGCGCCCGACAGACGGCATTCCTCGTCAATGGCTTGTCGTTGACGGTCGATGACCACCGCGGCAACCGTCAGGATCACCACGAATTTGCGTTCGATGGCGGCATTTCGGAATTCACCGAATTTTTGGCTCCCGATGCGCCGCTGACATCCGTGTGGCGTTTGTCCGGCGAGGGCACCTTTGTCGAAACCGTACCCGTGCTCAATGAGGACGGACACATGGTCTCGACCGAGGTCGAACGAACCTGTCACGTCGATATCGCCCTGCGCTGGGGTACCGGCTATGACGTCGTCCAAAAGTCGTTTGTCAACATCATTGCCACGCCTAAAGGTGGCACGCACATCGCCGGTTTCGACCAGGCAATGGTCAAGGTCATCCGTGCCGAGGTGGACAAAAACTCCCGCAAACTCAAGGCGGGCAACGACAAGCTGGAAAAGGACGACATCCTCAACGGTATGACTTCGGTCGTGACCGTGCGGCTGGCGGAGCCACAGTTCGAGGGACAGACGAAGGAAATCCTGGGTACCCCTGCGGTACGTCAGGTCGTGTCCTCGGTAGTTCAGCGCGCGCTGGAAGAAAAGTTCTCGTCGACGAAGCGCGATGACAAGGCCCAAGCCGCGTTGGTGCTCGAAAAAGTTGTGGCCGAAATGAAGAGCCGAATTTCGGCTCGTGCTCACAAGGAAACCCAACGACGCAAGAACGCACTCGAATCCTCCACACTGCCGGCAAAACTCGTGGACTGCCGTTCCAACGAATTTGAACGCTCCGAGCTATTTATCGTCGAGGGTGACTCGGCACTGGGCACGGCAAAGCTTGCCCGTGACTCGGAATTCCAGGCACTGTTGCCCATTCGAGGCAAGATCCTCAACGTGCAAAAGGCATCCGTGAGCGACATGCTGTCGAACTCCGAGTGCGCATCCATCATTCAGGTGATTGGCGCCGGAAGCGGTCGTTCGTTCGATCTGGAGCAGGCCCGATACGGCAAGGTCATCATCATGAGTGACGCCGATGTCGACGGCGCACACATCCGTACCCTGCTGCTGACGCTTTTCTTTAAGTACATGCGACCGCTGGTCGAGGCGGGGCGTGTTTACGCTGCAGTGCCGCCCCTGCACCGAATTGTGGCCATCAACCAGGGTTCGAAGCCTAACGACGTCATTTATACATACAGCGAGGCCGAACTGCATTCCACCCTTGATGGGCTGCGCAAGTCGGGTCGCAAGTGGCAGGAGCCCATCCAGCGCTACAAGGGTTTGGGCGAGATGGACGCCGATCAGCTGGCCGACACGACCATGAATCTGGCACACCGCAGCCTGCGTCGCGTCACACTGACCGACATGGAAGAAGCCACCCGTGTGTTCGAGCTACTGATGGGCAACGAGGTTGCTCCGCGTCGCGAATTTATCGTGGCCGGTGACGGACTCAACCGCGAACGTATCGATAGTTAAACCGCAACGGTGAAGGGCCCGGACAGCGAATGTCCGGGCCCTTCACCATTGGATTATGCTCCGTTGAATGCGGCGGCGGATTCGCCGATCCCCGACACAACGTGGCTCAAAGCAGAACCGCTGCCGTCACGTTTACCCAACTCGTTGGGCAGCTCCAGCGGGGTTCCATCGGAACCGACCGCCAACGGCTTGTTGCCGACCCAGGCACGCGACAGGCCGATTTCGCCCTTGAGGAGTGCGTGAGCGCGAACACCGCCGGTGGCACGACCCTTCGCCGGGTAATCGGCGAACAACGAGACCTTGGCGCGACCGGGGTCCGCGCCCGCGAGGGTGCCCTCTACTGCCGTGATCGTGACAACCCGGGCGTCGTCCGACGAGACCGCCGTGAAGTGGATGACCACGTCACCATCGGCCAAGTTGATGCCGGCCACACCCGAAGCGCCGTAACCCTGCGGTCGGACCGTCGATGCCGAGAATCGAAGCAGCTGGGTTTTGTGGGTGATGAACACGAGTTCGGCGGAATCGGGTGCTGGTGACGCACCGATTACCTCGTCACGAGAATCGATCGTGAAGATGCTGAATTCCGTTTTCTGTGGGAACGTGGCGGGGTCGACACGCTTTACGACACCCCGAGCGGTTCCGAGCGCCAACGGTGTGTCCGTCAACGGCACCACAGTGATGACGCGTTCCGCGGATTCCAGCCCGACCACGTATTGGCTCAGTCTCGACCCAGCGGCCAACGAAATTGAGGCAACGGGCATGGACGGAAGGTCGACAGGGGAGAAACGAATCAGACGACCACGGTTGGTGATGGCCCCAAGTTCGCCGCGAACGGTCGTGGGAATCACGGTGAGCAATGCATCGTGCTTGACGCGCTGTGCTGCCTCGGGGATGTCGCCCTCGGCGTCGATGCGAACGGCACGGCCGGTGGTCGAGATCACGACACGGCAGGGTGCATCCTCGATTTCGAGGCTGGCGGTTGCGCCGCTGCGTGCGGACACCGCTTCTCCGGCGGATTCCATCAACGAGGTGCGTCGGGCGGTGCCAAATTTTGCGGCGGTGTCCTGAAGCTCGCTGCTCACCAATGCCCGCAGGCTGGTGTGTGACCCCAGCAATTCGGTCAGCTGGGCAATGTCGGCGAGCAGTGCGTCACGTTCGTTTTCCAGTTCAACCCGCGAGAATTTGGTGAGTCGTCGAAGTCGCAGTTCGAGGATGTATTCCGCCTGGATTTGCGAAAGCTCGAAAACGGTTTGCAGTCGAGCTCGAGCCGTTTCGACGTCGTCGGCGTTACGAATTACTTGGATGACTTCGTCGATATCGAGAATTGCCACGAGCAATCCCTCGACCAGATGCAGTCGTTCCTTACGCCGTGCCAGGCGATAGGTGCTGCGGCGGGTTACGACCTCGATGCGGTGGTCGATGAACACCTGCAGCATCTCGCGAAGCCCCAATGTCTCGGGCTTACCGTCGACCAGAGCGACATTGTTGATCGAGAAACCATCCTCGATGGGCGTGAGCTTGTACAGCTGCTCGAGCACAGCCTCGGGAGAAAAGCCGGTTTTCACCTCGATGACGAGCCGTAGACCGTTTTTGCGGTCGGTCAGGTCGGTGACGTTACTGATGCCGGTGATCTTTTTCTTAGAGACGCCGTCCTTGATGCGTTCGATGACGCGTTCGGGTCCCACGAGGTACGGCAGTTCGGTGATCACGATGCCCTGTTTGCGTGCCGACACGTGTTCGATGGTCGATCGGGCGCGGGTGCGGAACGTGCCCTTGCCGGTCGCGTACGCCTCTCGAATACCATCAAGACCCACAATGATTCCACCGGTGGGAAGGTCGGGGCCGGGGACAAATTCCATCAGCTGATCGAGCGTCGCATCGGGGTGGTCGATGAGGAAGCGAGCCGCAGAAATTACTTCGTTGAGGTTGTGCGGCGCCATGTTCGTCGCCATACCCACGGCGATCCCGCTGGCACCATTGACCAGGAGGCTGGGGAACGCGCTGGGGAGGACGGACGGCTGCATGATCGAGCCGTCATAGTTGGGGACAAACTCGACGACGTCTTCGTCCAAGCCCTCGACCATGGCCATCGCTTCGGGGCGAAGTTTTGCTTCGGTGTATCGCGATGCGGCAGGGCCGTCGTCGAGCGAGCCAAAGTTTCCGTGACCATCGACAAAGGGAACGCGCAGAGTGAACGCCTGCGACAGGCGCACGAGAGCGTCATAAATAGCACTGTCACCGTGCGGGTGAAGTTTGCCCATCACCTCGCCGACAACACGGGCGCTCTTGACGTAACCGCGCTCGGGGCGGAGGCCCATTTCGGCCATTTGGTAGACAATTCGACGCTGAACGGGCTTCAAACCGTCACGGGCGTCGGGAAGAGCGCGAGAATAGATGACGGAGTACGCATATTCGAGGAACGAACCTTGCATCTCGTGCGACAGGTCGACGTCATCAATACGTTCAGAAACAGTAGGGGAGGTACTCACAATGACCGCAATGTTACCTGTGCTCACTTCGAAGGACCGTAGCCTCGCCGCTGTTCTGCAAAGTTCGTTCGAGGCGGTCAAGGGTCGACCGAACCCCATGAACTTGAAACACGTGAAGCACGCCGTCATCGTGCTTGTGGACGGTCTCGGAGAGACGAACCTTTTGGCTCGGAAGGCGCACGCCCGCACGCTCGTGAAGGCGACAGGACCCAGCATTTCTGCTGGTTTTCCGTCGACTACAGCGTCGATGTTGACGTCGTTGATGACGGGCGCAGATCCCGGCTCGCACGGACTCGTCGGATATTCGGTGCGCAACCCGCAGACCGGGCTTATAGTCAACCAGCTCAGCGGCTTGGATTCGTTGGATGTTCGGACCTGGCAACCCTTGCCAACGATTTGGGAAACCGAGGATCAAATTCCGTCGGCCGTCATCGCCTCGCCCCGATACCAACACTCGGGACTGACCGAGGCGAGCCTTCGGGGTGCCGACTATGTTCCCGCCGCGAACTATGCAGACCGGCTGGATGCCGTCGCACATTTTCTGCGGAGCACCGCGAGGGGCGTTGCCTATGTGTATGTGCCCGAATTGGATATGACGGCGCACGCCTCGGGGGTCGAGAGCGAACAGTGGATTCGACGTCTCGAAGAACTGGACGGTTTCGTTGCCGACGTTGCCCGGTTGCTGGGACCCAAGGACGGGATGCTCGTGACCGCCGACCACGGCGTTATTGATGTTCCCGACCATCACCACATTGTGATTCCCTCGGACTCGCCACTGCTGCGGGGAGTGACAACCGGTGGA
>JBEEON010000055.1:0-17345 GCA_041191625.1 Actinomycetota bacterium
GGCGCGCACGGCGCATCCATCGTGGATTCTCGACGCGTATCGACAGGTTCGCGGGTCCGACATCGATGCCCTCATCGACGCAAACAACGAACCGCCCGTTCCCACGTTGATTGCGTTGCCCGGTTTGGCGAAACGACCCGCCGACGCCTATCCGACACTGTATTCACCGTACGGTTTCCGTAACCCCCTGGGATCGCCATCGCACTACACGGCATCTTCGCAGGGAACCATCCGTGTCCAAGACGAAGGTTCGCAAATTGCTGCGCTGTTGTTGACGGGCGCCTCGGAAATCGTTCCCGGCGAGGAGTGGTTGGACCTGTGCGCGGGACCCGGTGGTAAAACGGCGATCCTCGGTGCGGTGGCACTGCAGACCGGTGCACGGGTCATGGCCAATGAAATCACGCCGCATCGCGCCGACCTCGTCGTCGATGCAGTGACAGCGTCTTCGAGCGCCGTCATGGTGGTGTCTGAGGATGGACGTTCACTTCGCGCACACCACCGTAATGAGTTCACTCGTGTGCTCGCCGATGTACCCTGCACCGGCCTGGGCGCGCTACGGCGTCGGGCCGAATCCCGGTGGCGTAAATCGCCGCGACTTTTGGCCGAACTCGTACCCCTGCAGCGCGACCTTCTCAACTCTGCACTCGAGATGACCGCACCCGGCGGTGTCGTTGCCTATGTGACGTGCTCGCCCCACGCGGCCGAAACTACCGAGGTAGTCGAGTGGATATCGGAACATCGTCGGGATATCGAAATCCTCGATACTCCCGAGGTAGCGCGTCGAGTTTTCCCTAACCTCGCGGATGCTGAACGTGGTACCGCAATCCAGTTGTGGCCAGACCTTCACGAAACCGATGCGATGTTTATCCAGTTGATCCGACGGACACAGTAACCTGACACCGTGAGCATCAGAATTAATCCCAGCATTCTCAGTGCGGATTTCGTGAATATGGAACACGACCTTGACCTTATTTCCAACGCGGATTTCGCTCATGTCGACGTCATGGACAACCATTTCGTTCCCAACCTCACATTCGGCCCACAAATGGTGTCCAGAATCCAGGCGGTGTCGCCAGTTCCGCTCGATGTGCACCTCATGATTTCGGATCCCGATCGTTGGGCGCCCGGTTATGCGGAACTCGGAGCCGCCTCTGTCACCTTCCATGTCGAGGCCGCAACAGACCCCGCAGCCCTTGCGGTCACACTTCGCGAAATTGGTGCGCGTGCGGGTCTCGCGTTAAAACCCGACACTCCTTTTTCCGCCGTGGCCGAGATCGCGCATCTGTTTGATCAAATTCTCGTGATGACGGTCGAACCCGGTTTTGGGGGACAGAAATTCCGCGCCGAACAGATGCAAAAACTCTCCGAGGTCGCGAAGTTCCGCAGCACTCATGGCGTCAACTTTTGGTTGCAGGTCGACGGCGGCATCGACGCCGACACGATTCAGATCGCTGCAGAGAACGGCGCCGACACCTTTGTTGCGGGCAGCGCGGTCTTTGGCACGGACAACCCCGCGTTCGCCGTAGAGAATTTGCGTAAGATTGCACAGTCACATCAACATCACCACTCGGAGGAGTAACCATGGAAAAGCCAATTATCGAACCCCCCATGATGGAAGAACCCACCTCGTTGGTGATCGAGGACATCGTTGTTGGTGATGGTGCCGAGGCTGTCGCCGGTGGTGTTGTCGAGGTTCACTATGTCGGTGTCGACTTCGAGACTGGCGAAGAGTTTGACTCCTCGTGGAACCGCGGACAGTCGATTGAGTTCCCCCTGACCAGCCTGATTCAGGGTTGGAAGGACGGAATTCCCGGCATGAAGGTGGGCGGTCGCCGCACCCTGATTTGCCCTCCCGCGTTCGCGTATGGCCCCGTCGGTGGGGGACACCGCTTGTCGGGTCGCACCCTCATCTTCGTAATCGACCTTTTGGGTGCCCGCTAGACCCCTAGAATTGGGGTGTGAAGTCTTTCGAAGATCTGTTTGCCGAGCTGTCGCTCACGGCACAAACTCGTCCCGAGGGTTCGGGAACAGTTGCAGAACTGGATAAGGGCATTCATTTCATCGGCAAGAAAATTGTCGAAGAGGCTGCTGAAGTGTGGATGGCTGCCGAGTATCAGTCTGACGCCGAAACGGCAGAGGAAATCTCGCAACTTTTGTACCATCTGCAGGTTCTGCTGATTGCCAAGGGGATGACCCTTGACGATGTGTATCGAACCCTCTGACGAAAGGCACCCATGCTCCGCGTAGCCATCCCCAACAAGGGCACGCTGTCTGACACAGCACAGCAGATGCTGTCGGAGGCCGGGTACACCGGCCGCCGCGACCCTCGAGCGCTGCACGTCATCGACAAGCGCAACGACATTGAATTCTTCTACCTGCGTCCTCGGGACATCGCGACCTATGTGGGAAGCGGCGCATTGGATGTCGGTATCACGGGACGCGACCTGTTGTTGGACGCCGAAAGCGATGCGATTGAACGCGACGAACTGGGGTTTGGGTCATCGACTTTCCGTTTCGCGGCAAAGCCCGGCGCGTTCTCCGAGCTCACCGATCTGCAGGGTCAGCGCGTTGCGACCAGTTACCCCAAGCTCGTGGGAGATTTTCTTGCACGCAATGGTGTCACGGCAAAACTGATTCGACTCGATGGGGCCGTCGAATCGGCTGTCCGACTGGGAGTTGCCGATGCAGTAGCCGATGTTGTATCCACCGGTTCCACGTTGCGTTCTCAGGGACTCGAGGTGTTTGGGCCTGTGATTCTGGAATCCACTGCTGTGTTGATTTCTTCGCAGTCGGAACAGGACGGTATCGACACCCTCCGCCGTCGTCTCGCCGGTGTAAAGGTAGCTCGGGAGTTTGTGCTGATGGATTACGACCTTCCCGTCGCGCTGCTGGAGGCCGCATCGAACATCACCCCCGGCCTCGAATCGCCCACGGTGTCGCCGCTACGGGACCCCGAATGGGTTGCCGTCCGGGCCATGGTTCCTCGCGGGGATATGAATCACATCATGGACGATCTGTACGCCTTGGGAGCGCGGGCAATTCTCGTGAGCCCCATCCACGCCGCACGTATCTGATGACGGTCGCCGTTCGCGTCATACCCTGCCTAGATGTAGCAGATGGCAGGGTCGTGAAGGGTGTCAATTTTCTCAATCTCGTGGACTCGGGAGACCCGGTTGAACTGGCCACGAAATATTACGAACAGGGTGCCGACGAACTGACATTCCTCGATGTCACGGCTACGGTCGAGAACCGTTCCACCATGTACGAATTGGTCGAACGCACCGCCGAAACCCTGTTCATTCCCCTGACTGTTGGTGGGGGTGTGCGCTCCACCGAGGATGTGGCCAAGCTTCTGGCCCACGGTGCGGACAAAATCGGTGTCAATTCCGCAGCAATCGCTCGTCCGGGGCTGATCGACGAAATTTCTGCCCGCTTCGGTTCACAGGTCATTGTGCTCTCTCTGGATGTCGCACGGAACGATTCGACTCCCAGCGGATTCGTGGTCACCACCCACGGTGGTCGTGTCACCACGGAGTTGGATGCGTTGGAATGGGCTCGCGCGGCTATTGAGCGTGGTGCTGGAGAACTCTTGGTCAATTCAATTGACGCGGACGGCACGACCTCGGGTTTTGATCTGGAACTCATTTCGGCGATGCGTGAAATTTCTACCGTTCCGGTCATCGCATCGGGTGGTGCGGGTGAGCTCGAACACTTCCTGCCTGCAGTGCATGCCGGTGCCGACGCTGTGCTTGCCGCCAGCGTTTTCCACACCGGAAAATTCACAATTTCACAGGTCAAGGATTCATTACGCGACGGGGGAGTGACGATCCGATGAACGTGTCCGAAATCGACGCACTGAAATTTGACAGCAACGGTCTGATTCCTGCGATCATCCAGCAGTTCGATACTCGTGAAGTCCTCATGCTCGGGTACATGAACGCCGAATCGCTGCGTTTGACCCTCACCGGTGGACGTGTCACCTTCTGGAGCCGTTCACGTCAGGAATTGTGGCGAAAAGGCGACACCTCCGGGCACGCCCAACACGTCAAATCCGTGCACTATGACTGTGATGCGGACACCCTGTTGGTGACGGTCGACCAGGTCGGTGCCGCGTGCCACACCGGCGACCGCACGTGCTTTGATGGCCGCGAGGTGACCCTGTGACAACGACCCGTTCAGAATTCAATGCTCGCGTCGCCGATTCACGTGTCGTCACGGTCCTACGGAGCATCTTTGTTGACTCGGTCAGCCCGGCAGCTCTCTATGATTCACTGACAGATGGCCGTCCCGGTACGTTCTTGCTGGAATCCGCGGATCAGGGGGGAATCTGGTCGCGTTATTCGTTCATCGGTTTGTCCGCCTACGGCTGCGTGACGGAGGAATTTGGCTCAACCCGCTGGATCGATTATGGCCTTTCGGAATCCGATGCTTTCGGAGGGCCCATGCCGTCGGCGCCCCTCGCGGCGTTGGACTCACTCTATAGCCGCTGGAGGACTGCTGATCAGACCGAACTTCCACCCCTGACGAGTGGTCTGGTCGGTTTCATCGGCTGGGACGCTGTTCGTCAACTCGAAAATCTTCCCGATGCCCCTCCCTCCGAGAGCGGGGTTCCCGGACAGTCCATGCTGTTCGTGCGCGACCTGTTGATTCTCGATCACCGCAATTCGCTCGTACATGTGTGTACTGCGGTCCTGAACACCGCAGATGCTGACGAGCTGTGGGATGCAGCCCAGGACCGGCTGTCGACGATTGTGTCGAGCCTCGACACCACGGTTCCTGTCGCTCCACTGACAGTCCCAGAGGCCACGTCGGTCACCGCCACGCACCGCACAAGCCCACAGGATTTCCTCGACTCCGTTGCCACCGCGCGGACCCACATTGTCAATGGTGATGTGTTCCAGGTCGTCATTTCGCAACGATTCGATGCCGAGGTTACGGCCAGGCCACTCGACGTGTATCGAATGCTGCGCGCCTTGAATCCGTCCCCGTACATGTACTTGTTGTCGCTGGAGACCACGTCAGGCGCAGCGTTCCAGGTCGTGGGTTCGTCTCCAGAGGCACTGATCAAGGTCGAGGCGGGCCGAGCCTATTCGCACCCCATCGCGGGAAGCCGTCCCCGTGGTGCAACACCCGAGGACGACGTCGACCTGGCCCAAGATTTGCTGGCCGACGACAAGGAACGAGCCGAGCACCTCATGCTCGTAGACCTCGCGCGCAACGACCTTTCGCGTGTGTGCGTTCCCGGAACGGTCGAGGTCACCGAATTCATGACCGTCGAACGGTTTTCGCACATCATGCACCTTGTGTCGAGTGTCGAAGGTGACGTCGCCGAGGGGGTAACGCCGGTCGACGTGTTCCGTGCGACGTTCCCCGCCGGAACGCTTTCGGGAGCACCGAAGCCGCGTGCCCTCGAGATCATTGATGAGCTGGAGCCTGCATCGCGTGGAGTGTATGGGGGAGTCGTGGGCTACATCGGGTTCGGTGGAGACTCGGATCTGGCCATTGCAATTCGCACGGCCGTGTTGATGGATGGGATAGCCACGGTGCAGGCCGGTGCGGGCTTGGTGCTCGATTCTGTTCCCGAGAGCGAATTCACAGAGACCGTGAACAAGGCCGCGGCACCCCTTCGGGCTGTCATCGCCGCTAATGGCTTACAAACGCCACTAAACTGAAACCATCGAAAGGACAGTTCACATGAACCTTCAGCACGATCCTGGACACGGCGAATCGCCTGCCGCGTGGACCACTGTCACCATCGCCCTCATCGCAATTTCTGCTGGCGCTCTCTTCTTCTGGCTGAACATGCCCGAGCTGGTGTGGGCATCGGCCGCGGTAACCCTTCTGAGCCCCGTCGTTGGGCTGATCATGGCCAAGGCCGGCTATGGAGTCAAGGGACCGAAGTACAAGGCTAAGCACTAAGTGCTGTCCGCCCTCACCGCCGGAGCTCTCGCCGATGCGGAGTCACGACGGGAGGACATTTCGTATGCGCTTATTGAGCGTCGCGCGTTAGCGGCATCGCCCGCTCGTGACGCCGCGTCTGCGCTTCGTCGCGCGGAAACTATGCGCGTAATCGCGGAAATTAAGCGTTCCAGTCCGTCCAAGGGTGCCTTGGCGTCGATTGTCGACCCCGCCGCGCTTGCGGCGGATTACGCCCGCGGTGGCGCCTCGGCAATCAGCGTGTTGACCGAGGGGCGTAAATTTGGTGGCTCTCTGGCTGATCTGGCCGCGGTTCGTGCCGCGGTGTCCATTCCGATTTTGCGTAAAGATTTCATCTCGATCGAGTACCAAATTTTGGAAGCGCGAGCGTTTGGTGCTGATCTTGCATTGCTCATTGTGGCCGCGCTGGACCAAAAGACCCTGGCTCGCCTTCATGATTTCGTCCGTCAGCTGGGCATGACGCCGTTGGTGGAAACGCACACTGCCGACGAGGTGCTCCGAGCAAACGATATTGGTGCACAGCTTGTGGGCGTTAATGCTCGCAATTTGTCGACTTTCGAGCTCGACACTTCCTTGTTCGGGCAGGTACGACACCTTATCCCCGACGGTGTGACCGCCGTCGCCGAATCAGCGGTGTTTACCGTTGACGATGTTCAGCATTATCGCGATGCCGGCGCCGACGCCGTACTCGTGGGTGAAGCCTTGGTTAAGGACGGCAACCCGGTCGAACGGGTCGCACAATTTGTGGGGGTCTCATGAGTCTTCAGGCGGAAACTGGTCCATATTTCGGGGAATTCGGCGGCAGGTTTGTCCCCGAATCGCTGATCGCTGCGCTCGATGAACTCGAGCAGGCGTACACGGACGCGTCGAATGACCCCGCGTTTGCAGCGGAACTGGCCGAACTTCACCGTTCGTACACGGGTCGACCCTCGATCATCACAGAGATTCCACGATTTGCGGCTCTTGCGGGTGGCGCACGAATTTTTGTGAAGCGCGAGGACCTCAACCACACCGGTTCGCACAAAATCAACAACGTTCTTGGTCAGGCACTTCTTGCGAAGCGACTGGGAAAGACTCGCCTCATTGCCGAAACGGGTGCCGGCCAGCACGGTGTTGCGACGGCCACCGCGGCTGCCCTTTTTGGTATGGAATGCATCGTCTACATGGGCGAGGTGGACACCGAGCGTCAGGCGCTCAATGTCGCACGCATGAAGCTGCTCGGAGCCACCGTGGTCCCTGTGACAAACGGCTCACGTACGCTGAAGGATGCCATCAACGAGGCAATGCGTGACTGGGTTGCCACGGTGGATACCAGCCACTACCTTTTGGGAACCGTTGCGGGGCCCCACCCGTTCCCCGTGATGGTTCGTGATTTCCACGCCATCATTGGCACCGAGGCCCGTGCCCAAATGCTAGACATGGTGGGCCGTCTTCCTGACGCACTGGCCGCCTGCGTGGGCGGTGGGTCCAACGCCATTGGCCTGTTCCATTCGTTCCTCGACGATTCCGATGTTGCCATTTACGGTTTCGAGGCTGCGGGCGACGGTATCGATACTCCGCAACACGCTGCGACGCTGTAACGCGGTCGACCCGGTGTACTTCACGGTGCACGCACCTATGTCCTGCAGGATGAGGACGGTCAAACCATTGAATCGCACTCCATCTCGGCCGGTCTTGACTACCCGGGTGTGGGTCCGGAACATGCATGGCTCAATGATTCGGGTCGTGCGACGTATCTGGGTGTGACCGACGACGAGGCGATGGCTGCGTTGCGTGATTTGTCTCGTACCGAGGGAATTATTCCCGCGATCGAATCCGCTCACGCACTGGCCGGTGCATTGCGCCTGGCCTCCGAGATGACGTCGGACCAGATTATTCTCGTGAACCTTTCCGGTCGCGGTGATAAAGATATGGAAACTGCCGCTCGATACTTTGGGCTGATTGACGGGGGAGAGAAGTGACGTCACGCGTCGAAGCCGCTCTGGATGCGGCACGGGCCGAGGGTCGTGCGGCGTTGGTCGCCTATCTTCCCGCTGGTTACCCCACCGTCAGCGACAGCGTCGAGGCAATCAAAGCGTTGATTGACAACGGAGCCGATGTTGTCGAGCTCGGTATCCCGTATTCGGACCCCGTGATGGACGGTCCGGTCATTCAGCGGGCGACATTGACTTCGCTGACCAACGGTTTCCGGGTCGCGCAAGTTTTTGACATCATCCGTGAGGTGTCCGCGCATTCTTCTGTCCCCATTGTCGTGATGACGTATTGGAACCCTGTGGTCCAATACGGGGTTGACCGTTTTGCTGCCGACCTTCGCGCTGCGGGTGGTGCGGGAATGATTACGCCCGACCTGATTCCTGATGAAGCCTCCGAGTGGATTGCCGCAGCGGACCGTCACGATTTGGACCGAATATTCTTGGCTGCACCGTCTTCTACACCCGCGCGAACCGCACAAGCAGTACGTGCCAGCCGTGGCTTTGTGTACGCGGTGTCCACAATGGGCATCACCGGCCAGCGCGGTGACGTCGATGCCGCAGCGCGTTCCGTCGTCGCGAAACTGCGCGAAGCAGGAGCTCGCTACGTCTGTGTCGGTATCGGTATTTCGACGCCAGAACAAGTCTCTGACGTTGCGACCTATGCCGACGGCGCAATCGTCGGTTCGCACCTCGTATCCGCCCTGGAAAGTGGCGGAGTAGCCGGTGTCGCTGATGCGACGCGTCGTCTCGTCCTCGGCACACGCCGACCCTAATTTTCGTCGAATCACCTGAAAGGCCAGCAATGATTCTCGCCAGCATTCCCTCACCGTCCTACGAATTCCAGATTCTGCGACTCGACGATCTGTTCCGTTCGTGGGGAGCCTCGTGGTTCACCTTGGACATCTCGATTCACGCCTATGCCCTGTGCATTTTGGCGGGAATCCTGGCGGCACTCTGGATCGCGAATCGTCGACTCGTGTCCCGTGGTGTCGAATCGGGGCTCGTCATCGATGTCGCGCTGTTCACCGTTCCTTTGGGAATCATTGGTGGCCGTATTTATCACGTCCTGACGCACAGTGCCGACTACTTTGGCGAGGGTAAGGACCTTTCTCACGTGTTGTACATCTGGGAAGGTGGCATGGCCATCTTTGGTGCAATCATCGGTGGCCTGATTGGCGCCGTGATTGGCTGCCGTGTGGTTGGACTGCGACTGACCTCATACCTTGATGCTCTGGCGCCGGGCATGCTCGTCGCACAGGCAATGGGCCGTTTGGGCAACTATTTCAACCACGAGCTCTTTGGCTGGCCGACCGAGCTCCCGTGGGGCTTGGAAATCGAGAGCACCAATGCCGCATTCCCTGCCGGGCTGCCCGAAGGAACTCTCTTCCACCCCACATTCCTCTATGAAATGTTGTGGAACTTCCTCGGCGCTGCTGTCGTTGTGTGGCTGGGGCGGAAGTTTGTTTTGCAGTGGGGTCGCCAGTTCGCTCTGTACCTCGTCTGGTACGGACTCGGTCGCATTGTGTGGGAATCGATTCGTCTCGACCCCAGCGACATCATCCTGGGCTTGCGCACCAATGTGTGGGCCGCGATCGCCGCTGTCGTCGTCGGTCTGGCGATATTCGTTATCCAGGGTAAGCGTCACACGGGACGCGAATCAGGGGCATATGTCTCGGGTCGCGGGAATTCGGGTCAGGACGCGCTAGAATCTGAAGACACCTACACGGTCGACGAACTTGTCACAGGAGCCAAGTCGTAAACCACAAGGCCCGTCACAAGCGGATCCACCACACTCGACTCACCACAGTCGTTGCCTTGCACATCTCGGGCCAAAGTCGTCCCCTCTAGAGGAAGGACGATGCCTCATGGCTCTGTCACCTTTCGGTCGTTTTAGCGCTTTCCCCGAAGCTAAGGGTTTGTACAACCCCGCAGAGGAAAAGGACTCGTGTGGTTTCGCGATGGTCGCAACCACCCGTGGGTACGCGGGACACGACATCATCGATACGGCGCTGTCCAGCCTGCGTAACCTCGAACACCGTGGTGCGGTGGGATCTGACGCGGGTACCGGTGATGGTGCCGGCATTCTGATTCAGATTCCGGACCGTTTCTTCCGTGAGGTCGTGGGATTTGAACTGCCGGCAGCGGGAAATTATGCCGCAGGTCTGGCATTCCTACCCCTCGATGATGCGCAGCGTGCCGCTGAAAAGTCCGCGATCGAAGCGATCGCACTCTCGGAGGGCCTGACACCCCTGGGATGGCGTGCCGTCCCCACCGACCCCGAACACCTGGGGACTTTGGCCCGCGAGGTCATGCCCGCGTTCGAACAGTTCTTTGTGTCCGATGCTCGTGGAGCCGCCTCGGGTATCGAACTCGACCGTCTGACGTTCCGTCTGCGTAAGCGTGCCGAACGCGAACTCGGAACGTATTTCCCTTCGCTGTCTTCGCGCACGATTGTCTACAAGGGCATGGTCACCACGCTGCAGCTGGAACCGTTCTATCCCGACCTTTCCGACGACCGCCTGGAATCCACGCTCGCGTTGGTGCACTCGCGTTTCTCGACAAACACGTTCCCCTCGTGGCCTTTGGCTCACCCCTTCCGCTATGTGGCTCATAACGGTGAGATCAACACGGTTCGTGCAAACCGTAATTGGATGCGTGCACGCCAGTCGCAACTTGAATCTCCGTTGCTCGGTGATTTGACCCCGTTGTTCCCCATCGTTGCCGATGCCGGTTCGGACTCGGCCTCCTTCGACGAGGTCGTCGAGCTGCTCGAGCTCTCGGGTCGTTCATTGCCGCACGCCGTCATGATGATGATTCCCGAGGCGTGGGAAAACGACAGCGCAATGGATTCCGCTCGACGCGATTTCTATCGTTACCACTCCATGCTCATGGAACCGTGGGATGGTCCTGCCGCTCTGGCATTCAGTGACGGCTCGATTGCCGGTGCGACCTTGGACCGTAATGGCCTGCGCCCCGGCCGTTTCCTCGTGACCGATGACGGTCTCGTGGTTCTCGCCTCGGAAATTGGTGTGTATGACGTCGCTCCGGAACGTGTCGTCCGCAAGGGCCGCCTGCAGCCGGGTCGCATGTTTATCGTGGACACGGTTCAGGGACGCATCATCGAGGACGACGAAATCAAGTCGCAGATTTCGACGCTGGAACCGTGGGGTCAGTGGGTCGACGACAACGAAATTCACCTCGAAGAGCTTCCCGAGCGTGAACACATCATCCACACCGAAGCGTCGATTGCACGACGCCAGCGCACTTTTGGGTACACCCACGAAGAAGTCCGCATGATCATCGCGCCGATGGCGCAAACCGGCGCCGAGCCTCTGGGGGCCATGGGGTCGGACACTCCGATTGCGGTGCTGTCTGAGCGTCCTCGCCTGTTGTTCGATTACTTCGCGCAACAGTTCGCTCAGGTCACCAACCCTCCGTTGGACTCGATCCGTGAGGAAATTGTCACCTCGATGGAAGTGGGCCTGGGTCCCGAGCGCAACCTGTTGACCGCTACGCCCGAGCACGCGCGTCAGGTAGTTATTGACTTCCCCGTAATCGACAATGACGAGCTGGCAAAGATCCGCCACCTCACGGCCGACGGTCGCGCGAGCACCCAGACCATTCGTGGTCTGTACCGCGTGGACGATGGCGTCGATGCGCTTGAAAAGCGTCTCACGGCGATGTGTAACGAGGTCGACGTTGCGCTGTCCATGGGTGTTCATTTCATCGTCCTCAGTGACCGTGATTCGAACAACGACCTGGCGCCGATTCCGTCGCTTCTCATGACGTCCGCCGTTCACCATCACCTGATCCGCGCGGGCCGCCGCATGCAGACTGCACTCATCGTCGAAGCAGGCGATGTGCGCGAGGTCCACCATGTCGCCACCCTGATCGGTTTTGGCGCCAGTGCGGTGAACCCGTACCTCGCCATGGAAACGGCCGAAAACCTTGTCCGTCGTGGACGACTCGAGGGCGTCACCCCGGAAAAGGCCGTAAAGAACATCATCAAGGCGCTGGGTAAGGGCGTCCTGAAGACCATGTCGAAAATGGGTATTTCGACGGTGGCCTCCTATGCCGGCGCGCAGGCGTTTGAAGCCGTCGGTTTGTCGCGGGAATTCGTCGACACCTATTTCTCGGGAACGACCAGCCTCTTGGGCGGTATCACTATCGAGAAAATTGCCGAGGAAAACCGTCTGCGTCACGCGGTCGCGTATGGCGACGAGCAGGCCGCGAATCCTCACGAGGTTCTCACCACGGGTGGTGAATACCAGTGGCGCCGCGAGGGCCCGCCCCACCTGTTTAACCCGGAAACGGTGTTCAAGCTTCAGCACGCCACCCGTACGAAGCGTTACGACATTTTCCGTGACTACACCCGTGCCGTTGATGAGCAGGCAGAACGCTTGATGACATTGCGCGGTCTGTTTGGATTCAGCTCGGACCGTGCCCCGATTTCGATCGACGAAGTCGAATCGATTGAGTCCATCATTGCCCGTTTCTCGACCGGCGCCATGAGCCTCGGTGCTATCTCACCCGAGATGCACGAGACCCTCGCGGTTGCCATGAACCGCATCGGTGGTCGTTCCAACACGGGTGAGGGTGGAGAAAGCGTTGAGCGCCTGCTCGACCCCGAACGTCGCAGCGCCATCAAGCAGGTGGCGTCGGGCCGTTTCGGTGTTACGAGCATGTACCTCACCCACGCTGACGACATCCAGATCAAGATGGCTCAGGGTGCCAAGCCCGGCGAGGGTGGCCAGCTTCCGTCGAAGAAGGTTTATCCCTGGATCGCGCGCACCCGCATGGGAACTCCCGGTGTGGGCCTGATCTCTCCTCCTCCTCACCACGATATTTATTCGATTGAGGACCTCAAGCAGCTGATCTTTGACCTCAAGCGTTCGAACCCTGCCGCGCGTATTCACGTCAAGCTGGTGTCCGAGTCGGGTGTGGGTACCGTTGCCGCAGGTGTTGCCAAGTCCAAGGCCGACGTGATTCTGATTTCGGGCCACGACGGTGGTACCGGCGCCAGCCCTCTGTCGTCGCTCAAGCACGCGGGAACTCCGTGGGAGCTGGGTCTCGCCGAGGCGCAGCAGACCCTGATGCTCAACGACATGCGTGGCCGAATCGTGTTGCAGGTGGACGGCCAGATGAAGACCGGTCGTGACGTGGTCATTGCCGCTCTGCTGGGTGCCGAGGAATACGGTTTCGCTACTGCTCCGATGGTTGTTTCCGGTTGTATCTTGATGCGCGTCTGCCACTTGGATACCTGTCCCGTGGGTGTCGCGACACAGAACCCTGTGCTGCGTGAGCGCTACACGGGCAAGCCCGAATTTGTTGAAACCTTCTTTGAATTCATTGCCGAGGAAGTTCGTGAAATCCTGGCGTCGCTGGGATTCCGCACACTCGAGGAAGCTATCGGTCAGCGCCAGATTCTCGATGTCGACCGCGCGGTGAACCACTGGAAGACCGAGGGTCTCGATCTCAGCGCGATTCTCGAGGGCAACGATTTCCCCGCAGAGGCACCACGTTTCAACGTGAGTGAACAGGACCATGAGCTCGACGAACACAGCGACCACCGCGTGTTTGCCGTACTGGGCGATGCACTCGTGACCGGTCAGCCCATGACAATTGATTTGCCCATTCGTAACACGGATCGCGCCATCGGTACGTGGCTCGGTCACGAACTGACGAAGCTGCACGGCGAGGCCGGTCTTCCCGATGGCACAATCCGTCTGGAGCTGTCGGGTTCGGCCGGTCAGTCACTGGGCGCATTCGTTCCCCGCGGTATCTCGATACGCCTGACCGGTGACGCCAACGACTATGTCGGCAAGGGCCTTTCCGGTGGACGCGTCGCTGTCCGACCTGCCCACGGCGTCTCGTACGAAACGAATCGCAACATCATTGCGGGCAACGTCGTCGGTTACGGCGCCACGAGTGGTGACTTGTTCCTCGCCGGCATGGTGGGGGAGCGCGCGCTCGTACGCAACTCGGGTGCTCGTGCGGTCATCGAGGGCGCGGGTGACCACGCTCTGGAATACATGACCGGTGGTGTTGCCGTAATCCTCGGTGCCACCGGGCGCAACGTCGGTGCCGGTATGAGCGGTGGCACGGCATACGTGCTGGACCTCGATCACAACATGGTCAACCAATCGGCGCTGTCAACGGGTGAACTGATGCTCGAACAGCTCGACGCAGCAGAACGTGAATTGCTTACGGAACTGCTTACTGCACATGTCGAAGAAACGGGTTCCCGTTTTGTTCAGTCGCTGTTGGATGACTCTGCGGAAACCTTCGCACGAATCACCAAGCTTCTGCCGCGTGATTTCGCTGCGGTGACCGCAATTCGCCAGCGTGCCGAAGTCGAAGGAATTGACCCCGATGGCGACATTGTGTGGCAACAGATCATGGAGGTGACCGGTGGCTAATCCCGAAGGTTTCATGCGCACCACTCAGCGCGAGGTTCCCGCACGGCGTTCCGTCGCCCTGCGCCTCAAGGACTGGAAAGAGGTCTACGAGGAACGCGAGGCAGGCCAAGTTGAACGCCAGGCCGGACGTTGCATGGACTGTGGTGTTCCGTTCTGTCATCAGGGTTGCCCTCTCGGTAACTTGATTCCCGAATGGAACGACCTGGTTCACCGTGATGACTGGAAGGCCGCGATCGAGCGTCTGCACACGACGAACAATTTCCCCGAGTTCACTGGTCGACTGTGTCCTGCGCCCTGCGAATCCGCGTGTGTATTGGGAATCAATCAGCCTGCGGTCACGATTAAGCAGTCGGAGCTCGCCATCATTGACCAGGCCTGGGAGCGCGGTTACATTCGCGCACACACGCCGGATCGCCTGACGGGTAAGACCGTTGCCGTCGTGGGTAGTGGTCCCGCTGGCTTGGCTGCTGCCCAGCAGCTGACCCGCATCGGTCACACCGTCGCTGTTTTCGAACGCGACGAGACTGCGGGTGGTTTGTTGCGTTTCGGAATTCCGGACTTCAAGATGGAGAAGCGCCACATCGATCGGCGTTTGGCGCAAATGGAAGAAGAGGGCACACGTTTTCGCACTGGCGTAACGGTGGGTGTCGACATTTCGTGGGATGACCTCCGCAGCCGGTATGACGCCGTGATTGTTGCCACCGGTGCACCCGTCGGCCGCGACCTGCAGATTCCGGGACGCGAGCTTTCGGGCATTCACTTTGCGATGGACTACCTGGTGCGTTCGAACCGCGCAGTGTCCGGCAACACTCCTGCAGATCTGATCGATGCTGCGGGTAAGCACGTCATCATCCTCGGTGGCGGTGACACCGGTGCTGACTGCATCGGAACGGCACTGCGCCAGGGCGCTGCAAGCGTGACAACGTTGGCCATCGGTAAGCAGCCTCCGCATGAGCGTTCCGCAAACCAGCCGTGGCCCATGGACCCCACGCTTTTCGAGGTCCAGAGCGCCCATGAAGAGGGTGGCGTTCGTCAGTACCTCGCATCGACGGTTGAATTTGTAGGTGATGCTGCAGGAAATGTGACCGGTGTCAAGGTCGCCGAGACAGAATATTTCGAGGGCGGGCGTCGACCGATTCCTGGCTCCGAAACCGAAATTCCGGCCGATCTCGTGTTCCTTGCTCTGGGTTTCACCGGTGTCGAACAGGACACCGTCGTGCCCCAGTTGGGTCTCGATATCACCACCCGTGGTGTTGTCGGTCGCAGCAAGCACTTCGAGACCAACGTCCCCGGCGTGTTTGTTGCCGGTGACGCCGGACGCGGAGCCTCGCTCATCGTCTGGGCAATTGCCGAGGGGCGCGCAGCTGCTGCTCGTGCCGACCAGTACCTGTCGGGTCGCACGGAACTTCCGGCGCCCGTTCTGGCTACGGATACCCCGATACACTTCTAACGAGTTTTACCACCACCACGAAGGACAAAATGAGACGCGCAAAAATCGTTGCCACGCTGGGCCCGGCAACTAATTCGTACGACAACATCAAGGCAATCATCGAGGCCGGCGTCAACGTCGCTCGTATGAACCTGAGCCACGGCAGCCACGAAGTACACGAGGGTGTTTACGCCAACGTGCGTCAGGCCGCAGCCGACCTGGGGAAGCCTGTTGCCGTTCTGGTCGACCTTCAGGGACCCAAAATCCGTCTTGGCAAGTTTGCTGCCGGACCCCACGAGCTCGCTGTGGGTGACATTTTCACGATCACCACCGAGGAGATCGCGGGCACCAAGGAAATTTGTGGCACCACGTTCAAGGGCCTGCCTCAGGATGTTGCCCCGGGGGACACCCTGCTGATTGACGATGGCAAGGTCAACGTCCGCGTTCTCGACACTGATGGTGTTCGGGTGCGTACCGAGGTTGTCGTTCCCGGCCCCGTTTCTAACAACAAGGGCATCAACCTGCCTGGCGTTGCCGTCAACGTTCCCGCATTGAGCGAGAAGGATGAGGACGACCTTCGTTGGGGCATCCGCATTGGTGCCGATTACATTGCACTGTCGTTTGTGCGTAACGCCGCCGACATCGTCCGTGTTCACGAGATCATGGACGAGGAGGGCAAGCGCCTTCCCGTTATTGCAAAGATCGAAAAGCCCCAGGCCGTTGACGCTCTCGAGGAAATCATCGAAGCATTTGATGGAATCATGGTCGCACGTGGCGACCTCGGCGTGGAACTGCCGTTGGAGCAGGTTCCTCTGGTCCAGAAGCGTGCCGTAGAGGCCGCACGTCGTATGGCGAAGCCCGTCATCGTTGCCACGCAGATGCTGGAATCGATGATCAGCTCACCGGTGCCCACTCGTGCGGAAACCAGTGACGTGGCCAACGCCATCCTCGATGGTGCCGACGCTGTCATGCTCTCGGGTGAAACCAGCGTGGGTGAATTCCCCGTGATTACCGTATCGACCATGGCGCGCATCGTTGAGAACACCGAAGAACACGGCATGGAACGCATTCCTGCCTTGGGCACCAAGCCTCGCACCCAGGGTGGTGCTCTTACCCTCGCCGCCGCCGAGGTTGCGGACTTTATCGACGCAAAGTTTGTCTGCGTGTTCACCGAATCCGGGGACTCGCCCCGTCGCATGTCGCGTCTGCGTATCCGCATTCCCATGGTCGCCTTTGCTACCAACGAGGCTATTCGCCGTCGTATGGCACTGACCTGGGGCATCCAGTCGTTCCTCGTGGACCAGGTGTCACACACCGATGCGATGTTTGTTCAGGTGGACGAGGAACTTCTCGCCGCGGGACTCGTCGAAAAGGGTGACAAGGTTGTCGTGATTTCCGGCGCACCCGTCGGCGTTGTCGGTTCGACCAACGACATCCGCATTCACGTGATTGGTGACGGACTGAAGACCGTCGGCAAATAGCCACACAGCAAAGGCCCCCAGGAATCCTGGGGGCCTTTTGTCGTGCCGGATGTGGGACTTGAACCCACACGTCCTTCCGGACAAAGCATTTTGAGTGCTCCGCGTC
>JBEEON010000056.1:0-12304 GCA_041191625.1 Actinomycetota bacterium
GTATATCCGTTTTTCCCGGTTTTCTGGGCTTTTCGACGCGACACGCCGAAACACTACATGTGGGGTAACAACACTTTTGTCATTCACAAGATAGAGTGTTAATTCGACGGCCACCCGGTCGCAATGAAAGGTAGGACACCATGGACTTCGATAACGATTCAGTCGGTGGCTACGCAGTTCCTATGGACCCCATGGACCTGCTGCAGTGCGACAGCTGCCAGTAAACAGCCTCCGTTAGAGCCCTCGTCACAGTGATGTGACGGGGGCTCTTTCTTTGTCCCCGTTGCGACCGGGCGGCGCGAATTCGTGGGCGCGCCCCGTGTCGTGGCCGGTTCCGTGCTGTCAGAATGGTGGCATGAGCGATGTGCGCACACCGGATCCGGGCTGGTTCTCTGATGACGATCTCGATGACCTGCGTCGGCGCATTCCGATTGTGTATGTCGAGGCGGTCCCGGTGCGCCTCTCTGCGCAGGGTGCGGTGACCGAGGTTGGGCTGCTGATCCGTGTCGACGAGTTCGGCGAGATGCGATCGGCGCTCGTGTCGGGTCGTGTGCAGTACGGCGAGACAGTGCGTGACGCACTGTTGCGCAATATCGAGAAGGACCTGGGTCCATTGGCGTTCCCGCGTTTGCCCGCCTCGATTGTCCCAGCAACGGTGGCGGAATACTTCCCGTTCCCCGCCCGGTTGACGGACGAACGTCAGCACGCGGTCGCCTTGGTGTTTGTCGTGCCGGTGTCGGGTGATTGCCAGCCCCGCCAGGACGCGCTCGAGGTCAAGTGGGTTCCGGTGGAAGAAATCTTTACCGACGCGATCGCGGGAGAATTCCTGGGCGGCCGCGAGTTAGTGGTGCGACAGGCGCTCTCAACCGTGGCCATCGCCTAGACGGCACGCAGTAATCCTGTGTTCAAACCGGTCTTTGTGGCGTAAATCACGCGCCAGACCGTAATTCTTGCAATTTTTCTTCGCGCTCACCCCCTGACGCCGGGTTATTTGTACAGTAAACCTGAATCGTCGAGAGGACACCCATGTCGAACAACCCTGCACGCATGCACATTCACGATGCTGCGACCGCCGAACTTCGCGAGAGCATCTTTGATTACGCCAGGTACCGACTGACGCTCGACCCGCTGCCGCTCGACTACCCCAAGTCCTACCGCGAACTGCGCGACATCATGCCCGACACCGTCACCGAGAACGGCGTTGGGGGCCACGAGGCGCTCGCACTGTTCCGCGATGTACTGGCCCCCGCCTGCATCTCGATCGACTTCCCCGGCAACGTGTCGTTCATTCCCACCGCACCCACCGAGGCCGCGAGCATGTTCGACCTCATCGTCTCGGCCTCCAGCATCTTTGGTGGTTCGTGGATGGAGGGCGCCGGTGCCGTGTATGCCGAGAACGAAGTCCTGTCGTTCATCGCGCGTGAGGCCGGACTCCCCGACGGCGCCGGTGGCGTGTTCGTCCAGGGCGGCACCGCGGGCAACTTGTCGTCGCTCGTCGTCGCTCGATACAAGGCCATGAAGAAGTGCGATGACGCGGGAATCGCGCGCCCCGCGCGCTGGAAGTTCCTGTGCAGCGAAGAGGCGCACTCATCGATCGCCGCCGCCGCCCGTGTCATGGACGTCGACGTCATCAAGGTTCCCGTCGGAGACGACGGCATCATGCGCGGCGAGGACATCGAAAAGGCCATCACCGACTGGGACGGTATCTTTGCGATCGTCGCCACCGGTGGCACCACCAACTTTGGAATCGTCGACCACCTGCAGTCCGTCGGCGAGGTCGCACGAGCCCACGATGTGTGGTTCCACGTCGACGGCGCCTACGGCATCGCCGCCATCTTTGCCCCCTCGACCAAGCACCACTTTGCCGGGCTCGAGAACGTTGACTCGTTCATCGTCGACCCGCACAAGTGGCTCTATGCCCCCTTCGACGCCTGTGCCCTGGTGTACCGCGACCCCGCGTTCGCCCGCGTGGCCCACACCCAGCACGCCGCGTACCTCGACGTCCTCACCAACACGGACGAATGGAACCCCTCGGACTTCGCGTACCACCTGTCGCGCCGCGCGCGCGGTTTGCCGCTGTGGTTCTCTCTGGCCACCTACGGAGTCGGCGCTTATCGTGACGCGATCGAGTCCAACAACCGTGTCGCCCAGCAGATCGCCCAGATTATCCGCGAACGCGACTATGTCGAACTGGTGCGCGACCCGATGCTGTCGGTCGTCGTGTTCCGTCGCAAGGGCTGGACCAGCGAGCAGTACCACGACTGGGCTAACGACCTGTTCGAAAAGGGCAAGGCCATGTCGTTCCCCTCGGCCTTCCGTGGCGAGCCCGTCATGCGTTTCGCCATCGTCAACCCGCTGACGACCCTCGATATTCTGGTGGAACTGCTCGATTCAATGGCGTAAGGACAATGATGAACCCGACGATGCCCGCAGAGTGGGAAACTCACGAACGTACGTGGATGGCATGGCCGTCCAATGGCTACACGCTGGGCGAGACGGAAGACGATGTCCTCGAGGCGCGCACGACGTGGGCGAATGTGGCCAACGCCATCGTGCGCTTCGAGCCGGTCACCATGGTGGTCACGCCGACCGATGTGGACATCGCGCGTGAATTCCTCGACCCCGCCGTCGACATCATCGAACACGAACTCGATGACGCCTGGATGCGCGACATGGGACCCACCTTTGTGCGGGCCGACGGGGGACTGGCTGCGGTCAACTGGATCTTCAACGGTTGGGGTGCACAGGACTGGGCGTCGTGGGAACACGATTCCCAGGTGGCCACCGCGATTGCCGACGCGACCGGTGTTCCGCGCCTCGATTCGCCACTGACCAACGAGGGCGGCGGCATTCACACGAACGGTGACGGCGTCCTGTTGGTGACCCAGACCGTGCAGTTGGACCCGGGCCGCAACCCCGGTTGGACTCGCGAGCAGGTCGAGGCCGAATTCGCGCGCACCATCGGCGCTCGCCGCGTCATCTGGTTTGACCGCGGTTTGACCCGTGACTACGACGAATTCGGGACCCGCGGACACATCGACATCGTCGCCTGCTTCAGCGACGCACAGACCGTCCTGTTCCACGACCAGCTGAATCCGGAACACCCCGATTTCGACATCAGTGCGCGAACTCGCCAGACCATCGAGGACGCGGGGTTCACCGCGGTGTCGGTGCCCGCGCCGGACACGCTGCGTGACGACGAGGGTTGGGTCGACTATTCCTACATCAACCACTACATCGTCAACGGTGCTGTAATTCTGTGCGCCTTCGATGACGAGGGCGATGCCCGCGCCAAGGCCGTGCTGGAATCCGCGTACCCTGGCCGCGAGATTGTGCTCGTCGATGCTCGGCCGCTGTTCGCCCGTGGGGGCGGAATTCACTGCATCACCCAGCAGCAACCCGCCGTCTAGCGCAGTTGTTCCCACCGGATCAACGCGGCGGGATTGAACGACGACGAACAGGCTCCGCAGGACACCCGACTGTTGCGGGGCTTGCGGAACCGCAACAGTTCGTGACCCGCTGGGCACACGCCTCGCCATCGCGCAAATTCGGTCGCAGTTTCGCCCTTGTGCGTGGTGCCGCCGACATACCCGATCCGCCGGGCCGTCTGTTTCCACTCCGCCGAATGGTGATGATGCGGGGGCAGCATGGCGTGGGCTATTTCGTGTAACAGGGTCTGTTCGACGTCGTACATGTCCCATCGCTGCATCAAATATTTGGACAGTGTGATGCGCTGCTCGGTGTGGTTGCACGCACCGGCTCGCAGCTTGGCGTTGTCGAAACCGAACGTCCACACGCGGACATCGAGGTGGGTGTCCAACAGGCGTTCCGCCAAGGCGCGCACCTCGTGAAGCTCGGCCATGGGTCAGTTCGCAAACAGGTTGCGTGATGGCGGCGGGGAATCGATCGCGGTCGCATCGGTGACAATCGGTGCGCTGCGCACCCATTCGGCGGCCTCGGAACCGGCGATGACCTTGGACGGGTGTGGGCCCGCGGCCATCAGCCGGGGGATCCCCGCGAATTCGCGGTCACCGTTCCATGCCGCCAACACCACGTTGCCGAACCGACGGCCCTTGGCCACACTGGATTCCGCGATGGCGAAACCGTCACCAAAAACATGGCGCACGGTTGCCAACTGCGATTTGGCGAACGCCAGGGGCGGGCCATCGGCGACGTTGATGACGACAATTCCGCGGGGGGACAGCAGTCGTTGCACCTCGGTATAGAACTCGACGCTGGTTACGTGCGCCGGGGTGCGCGCGCCTCGGAAAATATCGACGACAACGAGGTCGACCTGGCCGAGGATTCCGCCGGGAAGCGACCCCATGACGGCGCGGGCGTCGCCATAGCGGCATCGAATCGAGGCGTCTCGGGGCAACGGCAAGTGTTCACGCACAAAATCGATCAGGTCAGTTTCAATCTCGATGACCTGCTGTCGCGACCCCGGGTGGGTGACGGCCACATAGCGGGGAATCGTCAATGCGCCGGCGCCGAGGTGCACCGCGGTCAGCGCCTCGCCGGGTTCAAACGCCTCGTCGATGATGTGACCCATCCGTGCGATGTACTCGAAGTGCAGTTCGCTGGGGTGCGACAGGTCGACATGGCTTTGCGGTGTGCCATCGACGGTGAGCACCCAGCCGCCCTCGCGCCAAGGGTCGGGTTCAATTTCGGCCAGCAGGCCGCTGAATTTCAACCGGTGAGAACGAATCGAGGACACCCCACCATCTTCCCAGTCTTCGGCCGGTCCGATGCCAAAAATCGGACTTGGCAAATGCGGAAAACCCCTGTAATGTAGCAAGTTGCGCTTACCTCTGTCCGTGCATCATATGAAGGATGACGGGCTCCCCGTAAATAGTGGCGGGGCACCAAGAGATCGAATGGCCGCTAGCGCGGCCTTTTCTAGTGCACGGAAACCCGTTGAATCGTCTACATATTTGGGCTTAGCCCATGGAGGATATCGTCTTGGCTGCTGCGAAGAAAGCAAAAAACCAGGGGACCGGTCGTGATGCTCGTCGCGTGTCGTTCGCAAAGATTAGCGACACTCTGACAGTTCCCGACCTTCTCTCACTCCAGACCGAAAGCTTTGACTGGCTGATCGGTGCAAACGCGGGAGAGGCCCTCTCGGGCCTCACCGAAATCTTCGAAGAGATTTCGCCCATCGAAAACGACACCATGCAGTTGTCGTTCACGAACCCGTACCTGGAAGAAAAGAAGTACGAGCTCGACGAATGCAAGGAACGCGGCAAGACCTATTCCGCACCCCTGTACGTCGAAGCCGAATTCATGAACCACACCACGGGTGAAATCAAGACCCAGACCGTGTTCATGGGCGACTTCCCCTTGATGACCGAAAAGGGAACCTTCGTGATCAACGGCACCGAGCGTGTCGTCGTCTCGCAGCTGGTTCGCAGCCCCGGTGTCTACTTCGACAAGTCGTACGACAAGGCCAGCGACTCTGACCTGTTCTCGTGCCGTGTCATCCCCAGCCGTGGCGCATGGCTCGAATTCGAAATCGACAAGAAGAGCCACGTCGGCGTCCGCATCGACCGCAAGCGTCGCCAGTCGGCCACCGTCTTCCTCAAGGCCCTGGGCATGTCGTCCGAAGAAATTCGTGCCGCATTCCCCGACTCGACCTCGATGGCAGAAACCCTCGAAGTTGACTCGATCCTGACCCAGGAAGAAGCACTCAAGGACATCTACCGCAAGATTCGCCCCGGCGAGCAGGTAGCAAGCGAAGCAGCCAAGTCGCTGCTTGACAACTTCTACTTCAACTCGAAGCGTTTCGACCTTGCAAAGGTCGGCCGTTACAAGATGAACCGCAAGCTCGGCCTCGAAGCTCCCGTCGACCAGAACGTGCTCACCGTTGACGACATCGTCGCAACCCTGCGCTACCTCGTCGCACTGCACGAGGGCAAGGAAACCATCACCGGTACCCGTGCGGGCAAGCCCATCGACATTCGCCTCGGCACTGACGACATCGACCACTTCGGTAACCGTCGTATCCGCGCCGTTGGTGAACTGATCCAGAACCAGATCCGTACCGGCCTCAGCCGTATGGAACGTGTCGTGCGCGAGCGCATGACCACCCAGGATGTGGAAGCAATCACCCCGCAGACCCTGATCAACATCCGTCCCGTAACGGCTGCGATCAAGGAATTCTTCGGAACCAGCCAGCTCTCGCAGTTCATGGACCAGAACAACCCCCTCGCCGGTCTGACCCACAAGCGTCGCCTGTCGGCACTGGGACCCGGTGGTCTGAGCCGCGAACGTGCCGGTGTTGAGGTTCGTGACGTTCACCCCTCGCACTACGGCCGTATGTGCCCCATCGAAACCCCTGAAGGCCCCAACATTGGTCTGATCGGTTCGCTGGCATCGTTCGCTCGTATCAACGCATTCGGTTTCATCGAAACCCCCTACCGCCGTGTCATCAACGGCAAGGTCAGCAAGGAAATCGACTACCTCACCGCAAGTGACGAAGACGACCACATTGTTGCCCAGGCTGGTGCGCCTCTGAACGCCGACGGCTCGTTCGCCGAAGAGCGCGTTCTGGTTCGTATCAAGGGTGGCGAGGTCGAGTTGGTCCCCGCAGCTCGCGTGGACTACATGGACGTTTCGCCCCGCCAGATGGTGTCGGTTGCAACCTCGCTGATCCCGTTCCTCGAGCACGACGACGCAAACCGCGCGCTCATGGGTGCGAACATGCAGCGTCAGGCTGTGCCTCTGCTCCGTTCGGAAAGCCCCATCGTGGGTACCGGTATGGAGTCGTACGCCGCGGTCGACGCCGGTGACGTTGTTGTCGCAAAGAACGCCGGTCTGATCTCGGAAGTTTCGAGCGACTACGTCGTCATCCAGAAGGACGAAGGCGGAACCGACGAGTACGTGCTCCGCAAGTTCGAGCGTTCGAACCAGGGCACCAACTACAACCACCGCGTCATCGTGAAGGAAGGTGACCGCATCGAAGCCGGTGCCGTCATCGCCGATGGTCCCGCGACCGAAAACGGTGAACTCGCACTCGGAAAGAACCTCCTCGTGGCATTCATGTCATGGGAAGGCCACAACTTCGAAGACGCGATCATCCTCAGCCAGAACCTGGTCAAGGACGACACCCTCTCGTCGATTCACATCGAGGAGTACGAGGTTGACGCTCGCGACACCAAGCTCGGTAAGCAGGAAATCACCCGCGACATCCCCAACCAGTCGCTCGAGAACCTCGCCAACTTGGACGAACGAGGCATCATTCGTGTCGGCGCCGAGGTTCGCCCCGGCGACATCCTCGTCGGACGTGTCACCCCCAAGGGTGAGACCGAACTGACGGCCGAAGAGCGTCTGCTCCGCGCCATCTTTGCGGAAAAGAGCAAGGAAGTTCGCGACACCTCGCTGCGCGTGCCTCACGGCGAGCAGGGAACCGTCATCGGCGTCAAGGTATTCGACGTCGAGCAGGGTGACGACGAACTCGGCAACGGTGTCAACCAGAAGGTTGTCGTCTACATCGCTCAGAAGCGCAAGATCTCGGAAGGTGACAAGCTCGCCGGACGCCACGGTAACAAGGGTGTCATTTCGAAGATCCTCCCCGTGGAAGACATGCCTTTCCTGGAAGACGGCACCCCCGTCGACGTCATCCTCAACCCCCTCGGTGTTCCCGGTCGTATGAACTTCGGCCAGGTCCTCGAAATCCACCTCGGATGGGCAGCCATGCAGGGTTGGAAGGTTGACGGAAACCCCGAATGGGCCAAGTTCCTCCCCGCCGAAGCACGCGAGGTCGCACCCGGAACCAAGGTTGCAACCCCCGTATTCGACGGCGCACACGAAGCCGAAATCGCCGGTCTGCTCGATGCAACTCTGCCCCGTGAAAACGGCCAGAAGCTCATCGACTCGGCCGGTAAGGCTCGACTGTTCGATGGCCGCTCCGGTGAGCCTTTCCCCGACCCCATCTCGGTTGGTTACATGTACATCTTGAAGCTGCACCACCTGGTGGACGACAAGATTCACGCACGTTCGACCGGACCTTACTCGATGATTACCCAGCAGCCGTTGGGTGGTAAGGCACAGTTCGGTGGACAGCGTTTCGGTGAGATGGAAGTGTGGGCCCTCGAGGCCTATGGTGCCGCGTACGCGCTGCAGGAACTCCTCACCATCAAGTCCGACGACATCGCCGGTCGTGTGAAGGTCTACGAGGCAATCGTTAAGGGCCAGAACATTCAGGAACCGGGCATTCCCGAGAGCTTCAAGGTTCTCATGAAGGAAATGCAGTCGCTGTGTCTGAACGTCGAGGTCCTCGCAGGCGACGGCACCGTCGTCAACCTGCGCGACTCGATCGAAGAGGCCGACCGTGCCACCGCTTCGCTGGGTATCAACATTGCCCGTGAAGAGTCCGCTGCTATCGATTTCGCCGAATAAGCGACCCGATTACTTACACGTAAAAAGAAACGAAAGAGAACATAGTGCTCGACGCAACGACTTTCGACGAGATTCGTATCGGCCTCGCAACCGCAGACCAGATTCGTTCATGGTCCAAGGGTGAGGTCAAGAAGCCCGAAACAATCAACTACCGCACCCTGAAGCCCGAGAAGGACGGTCTGTTCGGTGAACAGATCTTCGGTCCTACCCGTGACTGGGAGTGTGGCTGTGGCAAGTACAAGCGTGTCCGCTTCAAGGGCATCGTCTGTGAACGCTGTGGCGTAGAGGTCACCAAGTCGGCTGTGCGCCGTGAGCGCATGGGTCACCTGGAACTCGCCTCGCCCGTCACTCACATCTGGTACTTCAAGGGTGTCCCCAGCCGTCTCGGCTACCTGCTGGACATGGCTCCGAAGGACCTCGAAAAGGTCATCTACTTCGCTGCCTACATGATTACGTTCGTGGATGCCGATGGCCGCCACGAGGACCTTCCCCGCCTGGAGAAGGAACTGCAGAACGAGATCGTTCACCGCGAGAAGGCTCGCGATGTTGCTCTGGCAGAGCGCCTCAACACCCTCGAGCTCGAGCTTGCTCGCCTCGAGGCCGAGGAAGCCAAGGCTGACATCAAGCGCAAGACCAACGAGGCCGGCCAGAAGGAACTCGCCGTGATTCGCAAGAACCACGACGACGAAATCCTCCAGGTTCAGCGCGTGTTCGACGACTTCAAGTCGTTGACCGTCGGAAGCCTCAAGGCCGAAGACGCCGACTTCCGCGAACTGCAGGACCGTTACGGTGACTACTTCGCATCGTTCATGGGTGCAGAGGCCATCAAGGAACTGCTCACCTCGTACAACGACGACGACCAGGCACTGCTGAAGCAGCTCTCGGTTGACCTCCACGACGAGATCGCAAACTCGAAGAGCCAGCGCAAGATCCGCGCCATCAAGCGCCTCAAGGTTGTGAACTCGTTCCTCGAGACCGGCACCAACCCCGCCTCGATGGTCCTCGACGTGATCCCCGTGATCCCGCCGGAGCTTCGCCCCATGGTGCAGCTGGACGGTGGCCGCTTTGCGACCAGCGACCTCAACGACCTGTACCGCCGTGTGATCAACCGCAACAACCGTCTCAAGCGCCTGCTCGAGCTCGGTGCACCGCAGATCATCATCAACAACGAGAAGCGCATGCTTCAGGAATCGGTTGATGCACTGTTCGACAACGGTCGTCGCGGTCGTCCCGTCACCGGTACAGGCAACCGTGCACTGAAGTCCCTCAGCGACATGCTGAAGGGTAAGCAGGGTCGTTTCCGTCAGAACCTGCTGGGTAAGCGTGTTGACTACTCGGGCCGTTCGGTCATCGTCGTCGGCCCCCAGCTGAAGCTGCACCAGTGTGGTCTGCCCAAGCAGATGGCTCTGGAACTCTTCAAGCCTTTCGTGATCAAGCAGCTGCAGGACAAGGGTCTGGCATCGTCGATCAAGGGCGCAAAGCGTGCCGTTGAGCGCGCCTACCCCGAGGTCTGGGGCGAGCTCGAGGAAATCATCCGCGAGCGTCCCGTTCTGCTGAACCGCGCACCAACCCTTCACCGTCTGGGTATCCAGGCGTTCGAGCCTCAGCTCGTCGAAGGTAAGGCCATCCAGCTTCACCCCCTCGTGTGTGCTGCGTTTAACGCTGACTTCGATGGTGACCAGATGGCTGTGCACCTGCCCCTGTCGGTCGAGGCTCAGGCGGAAGCGCGCATCCTCATGCTCGCTTCGAACAACATCCTGAAGCCTTCGGACGGTCGCCCCGTGACCGTTCCCACCCAGGACATGATCATCGGTCTGCACCACCTCACCTCGGACCGTGACGGTGTCGCGGGCGAGGGCCGTGCGTTCAGCTCGATCGCCGAAGCCACCATGGCAATGGACAACCACGAACTGCACATCAACGCCAAGATTCGCCTGCGCGTTCCCGGTGTTGTGTCGTTCGATGGCCAGGACGCACCCGAGGGCTTCGCTCCCGGCAAGTCGTTCCACACCACTTTGGGTAAGGCCATCTTCAACGGCCTGCTTCCCGAGTCGTACCCCTACGTGACCCGTATCGCCGACAAGGGTGTTATCACCGAAATCGTCGAGAACCTGGCAGAGCGTTACGCCAAGGTCGAGGTTGCGGCAACTCTGGACCGCATGAAGGACGCCGGTTTCCACTGGGCTACTCGTTCGGGTGTCACCGTCGCACTGTCCGACATCGTGACTCCTGCTGCCAAGAAGGGCATCATCGAGAAGCACGAAAAGGAAGCCGCAAAGATCGAATCGAAGTACGAGAAGGGCCTGCTGTCGAACCAGGAGCGCCACGACGAACTCATTTCGGTCTGGACCGAGGCTACCGCCGAGGTTAAGTCGGCCATGCAGGACGAGTTCAGCAAGGGCTACAACACCATCAACCGTATGGTCACCTCGGGAGCACGTGGTAACTGGCTCCAAGTGGGTAACATCGCCGGTATGCGTGGTCTGGTCGCTAACCCGAAGGGTGAAATTATCGCCCGCCCGATCATCAACTCGTACCGTGAAGGTCTGTCGGTTGCGGAGTACTTCATCGCAACCCACGGTGCTCGTAAGGGTCTGGCTGACACCGCTCTGAAGACCGCTGACTCGGGTTACTTGACCCGTCGTCTGGTCGACGTCGCACAGGATGTCATCATCCGCGAAGCCGACTGTGGCACCAGCAAGGGCCTCGAGTACTCGATCAAGGACGAGCTTGCTCGTGAGGTGGGCGGTAACCCCGAGAACCTCATCTTCGGTCGTGTCCTCGTCGAGGCTGCCGTCAACACTGCAGGTGAGGTTGTGGCTGACGCCGGAACCGACCTCGGTCGCGACCTGGTCAAGCACATCGTCGCCAGCGGCGTCGAGGTTGTCAAGGCTCGTTCGCCTCTGACCTGTGAGGCTCAGATCGGTGTCTGTGCAGCATGTTACGGCCGCTCGATGGCAACGGGTAAGACCGTTGACCTCGGTGAAGCTGTCGGTATCATCGCGGCCCAGTCGATTGGTGAGCCCGGAACCCAGCTGACCATGCGTACCTTCCACACCGGTGGTACCGCAGGTGCGGCCGACATCACCCAGGGTCTGCCTCGTGTGACCGAACTCTTCGAAGCTCGTACCCCGAAGGGCGCAAGCCCCATCGCGGACTTCGCAGGTCGTGTCAAGGTCGAGACCAAGGCTGTGGATGGCGTCGAGATTCCCGCGAAGCTGATCCTGACCCCCGACAACGGTGACGACGAGCGCGCCTACCCGATCCTCAAGCACGCTGTGCTGTTGGTCGAGGACGGCCAGCACGTCGAGACCGGTGACCAGCTGTTCGAAGGAACCATCGACCCCAAGGAGGTTCTGCGCGTCAAGGGTGTTTCCGCAGTGCAGAAGTTCCTCGTCGACGGCGTCTACTCGACCTACATCGGCCAGGGTGTTCCCGTTCACACGAAGCACATCGAGGTCATTGTCCGTCAGATGCTCCGCAAGGTCACCATCGTTGACCACGGTGACACCACGTTCCTGCCCGGCGAGCTGGTTGACAGCACCCGCCACAAGGCCACCAGCCGCGAGGCAGTGTCCGAGGGCAAGCGCGGTGCGACCGCTCGTCCCGAGGTCATGGGTATCACCAAGGCTTCGCTTGCGACCGAATCGTGGCTGTCGGCCGCTTCGTTCCAGGAGACGACTCGCGTTCTGACGCAGGCCGCTCTGGAAGGAAAGCGCGACCCGCTGATCGGTCTGAAGGAGAACGTCATCATCGGTAAGTTGATCCCCGCCGGTACGGGCCTGCCCCACTACCGTCGCGTGTCGGTCGACGCAAACCAGGAAGAGGCTGACCGCCGCTACCCTCACCGCCACTTCGGCGCTACCGGTAGCTACGCGGACGACGCTTTCTCGTACGCCGACCTTGA
>JBEEON010000057.1:0-8205 GCA_041191625.1 Actinomycetota bacterium
TGACCCAGCTTGTCGCGTCGGTGGTGTTTCTCACGCTGTTTGGTCTCAGCATGGTGTTGTCGGCCTCGGCGGTGTCGAGCGGGTTGAACAACGAGGGCAACCAGTACGCGGACATGTTTAAACAGAGCATTGCCGCGGTTGCGGGCCTGTTTGCATTCCACTTCATGTCGCGGCTTCCGCGCGGGCTGTGGCACCGTTTCGCGGTGTGGGGAATCGTGCTCGGTGTCGCACTGCAGCTGCTGGTTTTCACCCCGATGGGTATCACCTATGGCGGTAACACCAACTGGGTTGACCTGGGATTTGTCAGTGTGCAGCCGTCCGAGTTCATCAAACTCGCGCTGATTTTGTGGTTGGCGCTGTGGCTTTCGGAAAACGAGTGGATGCTGCACGAGCGCACATATCTGCGCGAATGGCAACCCGCGCTCATCGCCGTGGGTATTCCCGTCGGTCTCGTGATCTGGGGTAAAGACCTGGGCACCACGATTGTGACCGCGCTCATCATCTTTAGCATCTTGCTCGTCGCGGGCATGAATTCTCGATGGCTGGCAGTTGGGGGTATTGGCGCCGCACTCGCTGGTCTCTTTGTCATGTTCTTGTCCTCGTCGCGTATCGAGCGCGTGATGTCGTGGATCAACGGCTGCTCGGTCGAGGACTATGAGGGCATTTGTTGGCAGAGCCAGCATGGCCTGTGGGCGTTGGGCACCGGCGGACTGTTTGGTTTGGGACCGGGCAGCTCGCACGCCAAATGGTCGTGGTTGCCGCACGCCGAATCCGACTACATTTTTGCGATCGTCGGTGAGGAGTTGGGTCTTCTGGGCGCGCTCTTGGTGCTGTCCGTTGTCGGCTTCATGGGCGTCACTCTGGTCAAGATGATTCGTGAATACGATCTGATGTTCACCCGCCTGATTCTGACCGGTGTTTTCGTGTGGCTGACCGGTCAGTCGTTGATCAACATCGCCGTCGTCGTGGGTGTGCTTCCCGTTCTTGGTGTGCCGCTTCCGTTCCTGTCCAGCGGTGGCAGTTCGTTGTTGGCAAACCTCATGGCTGTTGGTCTCGCCGTCAGCGCGGTGCGGAGTGAGGAAGCCGACCGTCGTCATTCGTTGAGCGGGGTTCGCCGATGAGCGTGTTCCTGCTTGCCGGTGGCGGCACTGCGGGGCACGTGAACCCGTTGTTGGCCACGGCCGACGAGATTCGTGTTCGTGGCGACCACCAGGTTGTCGTGCTGGGCACGGCGGAGGGACTCGAGGCGCGCCTCGTGCCCGAGCGGGGATACGAGTTGGTGACCATCGCTAAGTTGCCGTTTCCCCGTCGGCTGAACTTCGCGGCGTTCGCTTTTCCGTTGCGTTTTGCTGTTGCAGTGTCACAGGTGGTGCGGTTGATTCGTGACCGCGGCATCGATGCTGTGGTCGGGTTTGGCGGTTATGCCTCTGCTCCCGCGTACGTCGCGGCGCGTATTGTCGGTATCCCGTTGATTTTTCACGAGGCCAATGCGCGTCCCGGTATCGCCAACGTGATTGGCGCGAAACTTACTCGGCACCGTGCGGTGGCGTTTGCGAACACCACCATCGCGGGCGCTACCTGTGTGGGTATGCCGTTGCGGTCCGAGATTTCGTCCTTGGATGTCGCTGGGGCGCGTCCCGCCGCCTTGGAATATTTCGGATTTGCGTCCAACGATCGCCTGCTTCTCGTGACCGGTGGGTCGACGGGTGCCGCGCGTATCAATTCGACCATCGCCGAGACCGCGGCCGACATCGTCGCGGCGGGGTGGAAAATTGTGCACACCGTCGGTGAGTCTCGCGAGTTTGTGGACCCGCGCATCGAGGGTTACCGCCCCATCGCGTATTGCAACCGAATGGATCTGGCCTTGGCTGCCGCGCAGTTCGCGGTGGCGCGTTCAGGGGCGGCGACGGTGACAGAGTTTGCGGCGCTGGGAATCCCCGCGGTGTTTGTTCCCTACCCGGTGGGAAACGGCGAACAGGTGCACAATGCCTTTGGTGTGGTGTCGGCTGGAGGTGGAATTCTGTGTCTGGATAAAGATTTCACCCCTGAATGGGTGCGGGCGAACCTCATTCCGCTTCTCGCCGATTCGGCCGCTCGTGACGAAATGGCTGCAGCCGCTCTGTCCGCGGGCACCCGCGATGGGTCTGAGCGGTTCGTTGACCTTGTCTTCCGCGCGATTCGTTAGTGCGGCGCATAGGCTGTACAGGTGATTAAGCCTGACCTGACCGTTGTGTTGCCTCCCGAGCTTCGGCGGGTGCATTTCGTCGGTATCGGTGGCAGCGGCATGAGCGGAATTGCTCGAATGTTCGCCGGTCGGGGCATCACGGTATCGGGTTCGGACCGCAGCGAATCGGCGACGACCCGCGCGCTGCGCGATGCGGGAATTGTCGTGCACATTGGTCATGACGCAGCGAATTTGGGTGATGCCGAAGCTGTCGTGGTGACGGGGGCGTTGTGGGAGGACAACCCCGAATATCAGCGTGCTTTGGCACGGGGAATCCCGGTCGCACACCGCAGCGTCGCATTGAACTGGCTGTTGACGGGCCACACAGTTTTTGCTGTTGCCGGCGCTCACGGCAAGACCACGACCACGGCAATGGTGGTGACCGCGCTCCGTGAGTCGGGTGCGGATCCCAGTTTTGTCAATGGCGGAGTTGTCTCGGGGTACGGTGTCTCGGCAGCGCAGGGGTCATCGTCCGAGTTTGTGATCGAGGCGGACGAGTCGGATGGGTCGTTCCTGTTGTATGACACCGCGTTCGGGATCATCACGAACATCGACACGGATCATGTGGATCATTACGGTTCACAGTCCGCGGTGGCTGACGCATTTGTGTCGTTTGCGAATTCGGTGTCTCACACGATTGCGGTGTCCAGCGACGATGCCGGCGTCGCCGCGATTGTGCCGCGAATTACGAGCCCAATGGTGACTTTCGGCGAATCCGCGACTGCAGATTTCCGTATCACGGACATTGTTTCGTCGGGCGAGGGCGTGACCGCCACGATTCATCACGCGGGGGAGTCGCATCGCCTTGAGTTGGCCGTTGCTGGTCGTCACAATGCGATCAATGCGTGTGGTGCGGTTGCGGTGTTGGTTGCGTCCGGTGTGTCGTGTTCTGCTGCGGTTGCGGGTATGTCCGCGTTCCGCGGTACGGGCCGTCGCTTTGAACTTCATGCCACTATCGATGGCGTTCGGGTGTTTGACGACTATGCCCATCACCCCACCGAGGTTCGGGCGGCGTTGGCGACCGCGCGCAGCGTTGTCGGCGAGGGTCGGGTCATCGCGATTCATCAGCCCCACCTGTATTCACGTACGAAGGCCATGGCTTCCGAGTTTGCTGCCGAATACGAGGCGGGCGCCGACTTTACCGTGGTGCTCGATGTGTATGGCGCCAGGGAGGATCCGATCGAGGGCGTCACGGGCGCTCTGGTGTCGTCGGCGTTCCACGATGCTGGCAAGGTCGCGTACTGCCCGGACTGGGACGATGCCGCACGCGTGGCCGCGAACCATGCCCGTCCGGGGGACCTCATCATGACTCTGTCGTGCGGTGACGTGTATCGGATCATTCCGCAGGTGTGCACCGCTCTGGAGAACCGATGAAACGACCGGTGCCTCATGCGTTGCCTTCGGAGCGCGAGATTCGGCAACGTCGTAAGAAGGCCGAGGCCTCGGAGGTCCGTCGTTTCACCGAGCGCAGCCGACGCAAGCGTCGCATTCTTCTGACCTGGGTGGGTTCCGTGGTGGGAATCGTGGGCATTGTGGCCGGCATCGTTTTGTCGCCGTTGTTGACGTTGACGACCATCGACGTGGTGGGTAACAAGAACCTCCCCACAAAGACGGTCACCGCCGCGGTGAAGGACCAGTTGGGTGTCCCGCTCGCGCTGATTAACTTTGACAAAATTCGGTCCGAGTTGGCCAAAATTCCGCGCATTGAATCGTTCACGACCGAATTGGTTCCGCCGCACACCTTGATTGTGCGCGTCGTCGAGCGCAAGTCGATCGGTCTCGTGAAAAAGGGGAAATTGTTCCAGCTGGTCGATTCCGCGGGAATCGTCATTGCGGATACCGACAAACGGCCCGAGAAGCTTCCCTTGATGAAGGTCACGTCGACGGATGACCCTAACTTTGCGAACATTGTCGATGTGCTGTTGTCCCTGACTCCGAACTTGCGGTCGAGGATTGACGTTATTGCCGCGGATTCGCATGACTCGGTTCGTTTCACGATGAAGGGTTCGCGTAACGAGATCATCTGGGGTTCGCCCGAGCAGTCGGACCTGAAATCGGTGGTGTTGTCGTCGGCGATCAAGGCGGTGTCGAGCCAGGGCGGGAACTTCACGATTGATGTGTCGGCTCCCGACAGTCTCGTCATCAGCCCTCGTCGGTAATTTCCGCGACACGCGGAGGAGCCTGCGCTGTCATTGGTTTGCGTTCGCCTACTCTCGTGCTGCCCGAAAAGGGTGCAAAAAGTTTTGACTTCAAGTAAAACCTGAAGGTTGGAGGATACCGTGGCCGGAAGCTCGAGCAATTACCTTGCCGTTATCAAGGTTGTTGGCGTTGGTGGTGGTGGCGTCAACGCCATCAACCGCATGATCGAGGCCGGCATCCGCGGTGTCGAATTCATTGCCATCAACACCGACGCACAGGCGCTGGTGATGAGCGAAGCCGATGTGAAGCTCGACGTGGGACGCGAACTGACCCGCGGTCTGGGCGCCGGCGCTGACCCCGAGGTGGGTCGCCGTGCGGCCGAAGACCACGCACAGGAAATCGAAGAATGCCTTGCCGGTTCGGACCTGGTTTTCGTTACCGCAGGTGAGGGCGGTGGAACCGGTACCGGTGGCGCACCGGTAGTCGCACGCATCGCCAAGTCCATTGGCGCTCTGACCGTCGGTGTTGTCACCAAGCCCTTCAGCTTCGAGGCACGTCGTCGTCGCGAACAGGCCGAAGCCGGCATTGCCAAGCTCCGTGCCGAGGTCGACACCCTGATTGTCGTACCCAACGACCGCCTGCTCGCAATCGCCGACCGCGCCATTTCGGCTCCCGAAGCCTTCGCGATCGCCGACGAGGTTCTGCTCTCGGGTGTTCAGGGAATTTCGGACCTGATCACCAACCCCGGTCTCATCAACCTCGACTTCGCCGACGTTCGTTCGGTCATGCAGGATGCGGGCACCGCGCTGATGGGTATCGGTTCGGCTCGGGGCGCAGAGCGCGCCGTCAAGGCCACCGAAGCCGCAATTGCGTCGCCGCTGCTGGACACCACGATTGACGGTGCGCACGGCGTACTGCTGTCGATTCAGGGTGGTTCGAACCTGGGCATCCACGAAATCAACGAGGCCGCCTCGCTCATCACCGAAGTTGTCCACCCCGACGCCAACGTCATCTTCGGTATGTCGATTGATGACACCCTGGGCGACGAGGTGCGTGTCACCGTTATCGCCGCCGGTTTCGACGGACGCGAACCCTCGGCACCCCGTGACCCGCTGCCCACGTTTGCGTCATACGATGATGAATTCGCTCCTCGTGGCGGAGACACCGAGTCGATTCCGACCTTCTCTGCACCGGGTGCATTTGCAACGGGCGATGTTCCCTCGATCCCCAGCCAGTTCGACGACGCAGACGACCGTTTCGATCTGCCGGAGTTTCTCAAGTAATGTCCACCGCCGCTGACCGGTGGCGCGAGGTTCGCGCCGCCGTCGATGCGGAGTGTCGGACGCTGGGACGAGACCCGGAAACTGTCACTCTGGTGACGGTGACAAAGTTTCATCCCGCGGCGCTGGTATCCGAACTAATCGAGGCAGGCGCTCGGGATTTCGGCGAAAGTCGACACCAGGATGCCGCACCCAAGGTGGCGGAAATTGGTCGCACTGATGTGACGTGGCATTTCGTGGGGCAGATTCAAAGCAACAAGGCCAAGGCGATCGCGAAATACGCCACGGTGTTGCATTCGCTCGACCGTGTCAGCGTCGTGGAGGCCCTGCGTACCAACGACAACCCCGTCGACGCATTTATCGAGGTCAATCTCACCGACGATTCGGGTCGTGGCGGAGTATCGGGCGATGCCGAGCTTCTCGAGCTCGCGCAGCTGATTTCCACGGTGCCATCGATCACCCTGCTCGGCGTCATGGGCGTCGCGCCCATGACAGGCGACCCCGAGCCCGCGTTTGCTGAACTGCAGCGATTGTCCGAGGTGTTGCGCGCCTCGTATCCCGGAGCGAATCGCATCTCGGCCGGAATGAGCGGTGACTGGAAACAGGCTCTCAAATACGGGGCGACACACCTGCGCATCGGCACGACAATCACGGGAAACCGCCCCGCCGTGGGTTAACTTTTAGACAGAACAATCAGGAGGCTTGCAGTGAAAAAAGTATGGGAAAGTTTGGGTTTCACCGAGGCACGTGACGGCGAAGCTCGTCCCGCAGCATCGCGTCAGGCACCTGCACCCGCTGCTCGCCCCACCGCGGTACCCCGTTCAACCTCATCCGGTTTCACCGGTGGTTCGCTCCGCCGCAACCAGGAACCCGCGTTTGCGACGATCCACACGGTGCGCCCCACCCGTTATGCCGAGGCCGAGGGTATCGCCACCACGTTCCGCGAAGGTTCGCCCATGATCATCGACCTGTCGGGCATGCTCGAGACCGAGGTCCGACGCATGATTGACTTCCTGTCTGGTCTGACTCAGGGACTCGAAGGACGCATCGAACGCGTATCCGAACAGGGCAAGGTCTACATGTTGACCCCCTACGGTGTTTCGCTCGTCGAAACCGCTCCTGAAGAAGAGCCCGTTCGGAACGTCGACACCGACTTCCTGTCCTAATGTCCATCGTTTACGGTGTACTGCACTTTCTGCTGTTCGCCTTCACCCTGATGTTGTGGGGACGTCTGGTTTTCGACTGGGCGCGTGTTCTGCGGCCGGGTTGGCGTCCGCGCGGTGTGGTGCTGTTCCTCGCTGATGTGGTCTACACGATTACCGATCCTCCCTTGCGGTGGATCCGTTCCGTGGTCAAACCCATCAACCTCGGGGGAGCCTCGATCGACCTGTCGTGGACCGTCGCACTTCTGGCCGTCTATTTACTCTCGGCATTTATTCCGTCGCCCGTTGCGTTGTAGTCTGTAAGCCTAGGTTTAACAAGAAAGAGGCAACGCATGACGCTGAGCGCTGAAGACATCGCCCACAAGCAGTTTCAGACGGTCAAATTCCGCGAAGGATATGACCAGGACGAGGTAGACGACTTCCTCGATGAGGTCGTTGCCCAGATGCTCGCCGACAAGGCCGAGACCGAAGAACTTCGTCAGCGTCTGGTCTCGGAAGAGGCCCGCATCCAGGAGCTACAGCGAGCTGCCGCTGACGGCGCACCCGCCGCTCCCGTCGGCGCGCCCCTGTCGGTTGAAGCAGAGGCTGCGACCTCGAGCCAGTTCCTGCAGTTGGCCCGCAAACTTCACGATCAGCACGTTCAGGAAGGTCTCGACGAGCGCGAGCGTATGGTGTCCGAGGCTCAGGCCGAGGCCACCCGCATCGTGCAGGAGGCCGAAGCACAGCAGCGTCTGCGCATTAACGAACTCGACCAGGAGCGCATTGTTATCGAACGTCGCATCGAAGAGCTCAAGGGCTTCGAGAGCGACTACCGCACCCACCTCGGTCAGTTCCTGCAGACTCAGCTCAACGAGCTGGCGAAGAGCGCACCCGCCGGGGCCGACGCCTCGTAACTTCCGGTGGCTCATCACCGCATAGTCCCTGTTCCCGACGGTCTCGTGGGGGAACGCATCGATAACGCACTGTCGAAGTTGATGGGTTTTTCGCGTACCTTTGCGGCGGAAATTGTCGCCGGTGGTGGTGTGGAAATCGGTGGCGTTGTGGCGTCGAAGTCGGATCGGCTGGCGGCCGACACGATGTTGTCGATCACGTGGGAAGACAAGCGCGAACCCACCGTTGTGGCTGCGCACATTCCCGAGATGTCGATTGTGTATGACGACGATCACATCGTGATTGTGGACAAACCTCCATTCCTTGCGGCACATCCTTCGTTGGGTTGGGAGGGTGACACCGTGGTCGGTGCGCTCGCGGGTGCGGGCTACCGCATCTCGACGTCGGGCGCCCCCGAACGCCAGGGAATCGTGCACCGCCTTGATGTGGGAACCAGCGGTCTGATGATTGTCGCGAAAAGCGAAATTGCCTATTCCGTGATGAAGGACAAGTTCCGCAATCGCGAGGT
>JBEEON010000058.1:0-34084 GCA_041191625.1 Actinomycetota bacterium
GAGTCGCGCGCGGGCTCCGACGAGCCATTCCTCGCATCGGGCTGCCAATGCTTCACCGCGTTCCCACAGGGACACGGATTCGTCGAGCGACGCGGTGCCCGCCTCGAGGGATTGAACGATCACCACGAGTTCATCGCGGGCTTGTTCATAGGTCAGCGTGTCTACTGCGGGGAGTGTCGTGGCCATATTTCTAGGTTACCGTTCGGATGGGGGCGCAGTGACGGGGGTCATGCGCCTGTGGAGGAGTTCGGGGTGGAACCGGAAACGGTCGCCGCGATTACGCCGTCGGCGACGTGAACGGTGACGGATTCGCCGGTCTCGACAGCAGTGGCCGAGGAAATTACGGCCCCGCCCGCACCGCGAACGATCGAGTAGCCGCGTTCCAGCGTGTGCTGCGGTGACAGTGCGCGCATCTGGGCGGAGAGTTGTGCGGTTTCGGCGGCGGCCCTTTCCAGAACCCGGTCGATCAGTGTCGCGCCCTTGTGTGCGTAATTGCGCAGGTCGGATTCGTGGCGCTCGAGGTACACGGCCGGGTTGGCCATGACCGGTCGGGACCGAAGCTGGGCGATACGGTCGGACTCGTTGCGCAGTTTCGATCCCACTGCGTTCGTGATGCGCGACCGGGCGCTCGAAATATTTGCGAGCTCCTGTGTGACGTCCGGCACGACGCGTTTCGCGGCGTCGGTGGGTGTCGAGGCGCGCAGGTCGGCGACCTCGTCCAACAACGGTCGGTCGTTTTCGTGGCCGATTGCCGACACGATGGGCGTGGCCGCCGTCGCTGCAGCCCGCACCACCAGTTCGTCGCTGAACGGCAGCAGGTGCAGGAAGTCGCCGCCGCCACGGGCGATGATGATGACATCGATTTCGGGGTCGGCATCGAGTTCTGCGATCGCCCGGGCCACCTGAGGCGCGCAGTTCTCGCCCTGAACGGCGGTGTGCACGACCCGGAACTGTACGTCGCTCCAACGCAAGCGGGCGTTCGTCAGCACATCCTTTTCGGCGTCGCTGTTCGCACCCGTGATCAACCCGATGCACAACGGCAGGAAGGGCAGAGGCTGTTTGCGCGATTCGTCGAGCAGGCCCTCACTGGCAAGCTGTCGACGCAGGCGCTCAATTTTTTCGAGGATGTCGCCGAGTCCCTCGTGGCGCATGTCCTTTGCGGTGAACGACAGTGTGCCGCCGGCCACCCAATAGTCGGGTTTCGCCAACACTCGGACCTTGTCGCCCTGTGCAAACTGTTCCGACAGCGATTCCAGGACGGAACGCCACACGGTCACGGAAATTGTCGCGTCCTCGGTGACGTCCTTCAGCTTTGCATAGGCGTGTCCATTGCGAACATTCCACGAAGCCAACTGCCCCTCGATCCACACGGGAGGCAGGGCATTGATGTGCGTGCGCATGCTCTGAGCGACATTCGAGACCGACATCACGGGGATGCCGCCCATCTGTTCGCCAGGTTCGCTCATAACGACCAGATTAGCGGGGTGCGTCGACATGTAACCGTTTGCATCCACATCCACTAATGTTGAAACACACGCGTCCACCACCGCGTGACTTTCTGTGTAGTGGAGGTTATATGTCAGGCACCAGCATCCTTGTATACGCCGAGCGCGTCGGCGGGAACCTGGGCGAAATCGAGAAGCTCCTCGCGGGGCCCCTCGCCGATTTCGACGGAATTCACGTCCTGCCGTTCTTCCATCCCTACGACGGCGACGATGCCGGATTCGACCCCATCGATCACACGATCGTGGACCCCCGCCTGGGGCACTGGTCGGACTTCAAGCGCATCTCGCAAACCCACGAGGTCACCGCCGACCTGATCGTGAACCACGCATCATCACTGTCGCCCGAATTCCTCGACTGGCAGGAAAAGGGAACAGAATCCGAATACGACGGAATGTTCCTGACCTTCGACGTCGTATTCCCCAACGGCGGCAACGAAAACGACATCACCGCTTTCTATCGCCCCCGACCCGGACTGCCCTTCACCGCATACGAGGTCAACGGTGTGCGTCGACTGGTGTGGACCACCTTCATGCCGACCCAGGTCGACATCGACATCAACCACCCCGCCGGACAGGCCTACCTGGTCCGTGTCATCGAGGCGCTCGCCAGCGGTGGCGTCAAGGTAATCCGTTTGGACGCCATCGGTTACGCCGTGAAGACCCCCGGTAACGATTCGTTCATGACCGACGAAACCCTGAAGTTCGTCGAAGAGCTCACCGAACTGATTCACTCGTACGGCATGCGCGTGCTCGTCGAAGTGCACGCCCACTACACCCAGCAGCTGGCCATTGCGCCTCTGGTCGACCTGATTTACGACTTCCAGACCGCGCCCCTGCTGCTCCACTCGTTCTTCACGGGCACCGTCGACAAGCTGGGTGACTGGTTTGCCATCCGCCCCAGCAACTGCCTCAACGTGCTCGACACCCACGACGGTTTCGGCGTCATCGATGCCGGCCCGATCAGCGGACGCCCCGGACTGATCACCCAGGACGACATGGCGTACATCTTTGATCGCGCCGCGGAAAACACCAATGGCCACTCGAACGTCGCCAGCGTGGTGCCGCAGTGGTTCACCCTGCCCCACCAGATCAACGCCACACTTCCGAACATCCTGGCCGACGACGTTGCATACGTGGCCTCGCGTGCGGTGCAGTTCTTCCTCCCCGGTGAACCCCAGGTCTACTACGTGGGACTCCTCAACGGCATGGACGACGTCGAACTGTTCCAGTCTTCGGGCCAAGGCCGCGACGTAAACCGTCACCACTACACCCCCGAAGAAATTGCCGAGGCGCTGTCCACCCCGGTCACGCAGGCGATTATCGCGCTGGCTCGACTGCGCAAGAACCCTGCATTCGAGGGCGAGTTCAGCTGGGCGCAGACCGCACACGACTCCATCTCGTTGTCGTGGGCTCACGGCACCGACTCGATTGCGCTCGACGTGACCACCACCGTGGGTGCTGCAGCGTTCCGGGTCACCGTGAACTCGGCCGAGGGCACCACCGTGTACTCGACCGTCGAAGAACTGGCCGTCGCCCGCTAATTCCGCCACCACACGCTGTGGCGAAAGTTAGACTAAACAGGTGAACCAGGTCAGCAACGGAAACGAAGCGCTCTTTCCCACTGCAGCATCAACGCAGCGAGAGACCCCGCTGATCGAGCAACCGACCGAGGCGCCGAAGCGCATTCTCTTGGCCGCGCCCCGCGGGTACTGTGCCGGTGTCGATCGTGCGGTAATCGCCGTCGAAAAGGCTCTAGACCAGTTCGGTGCACCCGTCTATGTGCGCAAAGAAATCGTTCACAACGTCGAAGTTGTCCGCGAGCTCACCTCCCGTGGCGCGATATTTATCAACGAGGTCGACGAGGCGCCCGAGGGTGCACACCTCGTGTTCAGCGCGCACGGTGTATCCCCTGCAGTGAAAGCGGGAGCCGCCGGTCGAAACCTGTTAGCCATCGACGCCACCTGCCCGCTCGTCACCAAAGTGCACCGCGAGGCCGAACGTTTCTCGCGCCAGGGTTTCCACATCCTGCTCGTCGGCCACGAAGGGCACGAAGAGGTCGAAGGAACGATGGGGCACGCTCCCGATCAGACGACCCTTGTCAACGATCCTGATGCGGCCGATTCGGTCGAGGTCCCCGTCACCGACAAACTGATTTGGTTGTCGCAGACCACTCTGTCGGTGGACGAGACGATGACGACCGTCGCGCGGTTGCGTGCACGTTTCCCCCATCTGCAAGACCCGCCCAGCGACGACATCTGTTACGCAACGCAAAACCGTCAGGTCGCAATCAAGAAAATCGCATCGGACTGTGACCTCGTCATCGTGGTGGGCAGCGCAAATTCTTCGAACTCGGTGCGACTCGTCGAGGTGGCCGCCGAGTATGGCGCCCGCGCCGCATATCGCGTGGATTATGCGCACGAGATTCGCCAGGAATGGCTCCTGGGTGTGTCTACGATCGGTATTTCCAGCGGGGCCAGTGTCCCCGAGCAGCTCGTGCAAGATGTGCTGACCGACCTGGCTGCGGCCGGGTTTGGTGACGTTTCCGAGGTGCGCACGACCACCGAAGACCTGGTCTTCAGCCTTCCCAAGGAATTGCGAATCAACGCCGACGGCGAGCAGGATGAGCGCGCCTTGGGCGGTCGCAAAAACTAGGTACCGCGGCCGCCCGCAACATCGCGTGGTCAGGCGACCGGGACCGTGGTTTTGATCCTCGTGCCGTTGCCGGCCTTGGTCACAGGGATGACGGTGACGCTGTAGGTGGTTGCGTTACGCAGTCTGCTGAAGTTTGCTGTGAGTTTGGTGGTGCGCAGTGTGACCGTGCTGCCGGCTCCCTGCATGAGCACAATGTACTCGGTTACTTTCAGTCCTCCGCTGAGTGCTGGTGCCTGCCACGTCACTCGTGCGGTTCCCGCAGTAGGGGACTGGGCCTTCAACTGTGTGACGCCCGATGCTGCAGAACCCTTGAGGCTCACCATGACGGATCCCGTGGATGCGATACCGGTGCCCCGAACCGAATACTTTCCGGATTTCGTGGCGCACAGTTTCACTGTGATGTTGCCTCGGAGATCGGGGGTTCCCGACAGCTTTGCGCCACGACAAACCTGTGGGGCCCCCGCAGGCGGAACCACCGTGACGCGCGCGCGGGGGGACAGTGCCGCGGTGTCCCTGACCGTCATTGTGACCGACACTAGCGACCCAGCGGTCGCGTTGATTGGTTGCTCGGGAACCACCACATAGGGCATCTCGTCGAGCACCACAACCGTCACATAGCCATCCACATCAGCGGTAACCGTTTGTTCGAGCACGCCGTCGTTGTAGTGGATCGTCGCTGTGGCACCGTCCGCGCCGATATATCCCGCAGAGAGGAATGAGCCGTTTTCGTCGGTGAAACCCGACAGTGGCAGGGTGGGGGCGGTAAACAGAGCGGTCTCGTTACGCGATTCGGCCACCAGCCCCGCGACGGTAACCTCTGCGCCTACGACGGGTTCTCCGTTGGGAAGTTGCACCGTGATGATGTGCCGTGCTTCCGATGGTTCGGCCGGGATTCGGACGACGGTGGGTGTTTCGAGGCCAATGACTTCGGTGATTGTTGCGGTGGCTGTTGCTCCGCTGGGCAGAGTAACTCCCGAGAGAGTGAAGGTGATGGGGCCAGCAGGTATGAGGGGGAACGACACCAGTCCCGCAGAGGTGAGTCCTAGCGGGCTTGCCGACCGGATGGTGCGAGTTGAATTGATCCAGCTCAGCGAGCCACCGATGACCGGTTCGCCAGCACCGTCGGTCACTGTTAACTGTGCGGTACGTGTTCCGCGTGTGAATGCGATAGCAGTGGCGCTGGGCCTGCTCCGCTCAGAACCGGAGCGTGTGGTCACGGTGTACAGCAGCGCAGCCGCGGAGGGCAGGTCGTGGAAAGTCCACGAAGTCGACGTGCCCGCGTCAAGTGAATTCCACGTTTGGCCGTCCCGTGAATAATTCACCGTGTATTCAGTGGCGCCATACGTGGTTGGGCGAGCCGCAGTCCACGAAACGGTAGTGGAGTTGGCGGTGTTACCTGCTTGCTGCAGCCCGGTGACCGTTTGCGGCAGATCAGCGGTGGTCGCTGTAATCACGGGCAGCGTGGTTTTGGGGCGAACGGTCGGGTTATCCGCGCCCCAGCAATAAACGACCGATTCCGTGTTCGACGCACAGGTTCGGTAACGGTTGCTCCCGCTCACAGGTTCGATGGCGACATGCGTCACCGTTCCGATCCCGGGCACAATTATCGGGTTGCTGCTACCACCCGTCGACGTAAAACCTTGACCCAGTTCGCCGTGGGAGTTGTTGCCGCTGCACCATAATTCGGCCGCTATCGTTACCGCGCAGGTATGTAAGCCGCCCACCTCCATTTCGCGAATTTCGTTGGGCCAAACCCGAGAAATTCCGGGTGTGTCCGAGGTCGAGGTAGCACAGGACACGGTAGCCGGTGCTGAATCTGTGCAGAACAGCACAGGGCCAAAGATTCGAGCGCTCGGGCCAAAGCTCGAATAGGTCGTGCGTCGCGATCCGGCATAGAAACCGTCTTCGCAGTGAGTGGCTTCGTCGATGGTCACAAAGCATAAATCGGTTCCGACGACAAAGTCCACAACGTTAGAGGACACCAGCACTGGGCTCGGGTTAAACCGAGCCGACGCTGCCAGACCCGTTCGCCCCCAGTTGTTTTTGCCCCAACACCACAGGGCGTTAGTCGAGGTCAGCGCACACGTGCTGTAACCGAAGGCCTGGATGTCCTGTAGCGATTCGCTGACGCTGATCGGCTGAGTGTATCCGGGCGCGGAGGTGACGTGCCCGAGCCCCAACTGGCCGTAGGTGTTTCCGCCCCAGCATCGCGCTCCTTCTACGGTCAATGCACAATAATGGTCGAACCCGACCGACACTGAAACTGCATCAACGCCCAGATTTCGGTCGATTCCGTCACAATTAACAACGTGGTTCGACCTCACCAGGCACAGAGCGGACGGTGACATATCGAGTGAAATCGGGGCGCCGTACACAAAGTACGCACCCACCCCAGCGTCGTTGGTCGCCGCCACTCGAAGCTCATAACGGGTCGATGGTTCCAGTGCTGTGATGGTCGCCGCAACACGGTCAGCCGCTGTTTCGGCTCCCACTGTCCAAACGCCGTTGGGTGTGCGGTATTCAATACGGTAGCCCTGAACGGGAGCCTGTGTGGATGATTCCACGGCGGGCCATTCGACGTTCAGGCTTCGAGCCGTTGAACCCGTAACGCTGAGACCCGCAGGTGCTGCCGGGGCCATGACGGCAATCGTGGCCGATGCGGGTGCCGGGTCCAGCAACGATGGAGCCATGGCCAACACACAGAACAACACCATGCCGAGAAGTTGGCGGCGGAGCGTGGAGGTAAATACGCTGCGGAATTCGGTGGGAATCATGTCAAACCTTTCGAGAGCGACTGAGCTATTCCCAGAATCCTGTCGACCACCGACATAAAACAACGGAGCCCCGCACTCAGTGCGGGGCTCCGAAAAAAAGTTGGTGTTTAGTGAATCGACTTGCCGGCCGAACCCAACTGGTTTGCGTAGTCGACAACGCGCTGAGCCATCGCGGTCTCGGCAATCTTGCCCCAGGCGCGAGGGTCATAGACCTTCTTGTTGCCCATCTCGCCGTCAACCTTCAACACGCCGTCGTAGTTCTTGAACATGGTGTCCGCGATCGCACGGGTGTAGGCGTACTGGGTGTCCGTGTCGATGTTCATCTTCACCACACCGTTGCGCACGGCCTCGGCGATCTCCTCGTTGGTCGAACCCGAACCACCGTGGAACACGAGGTCCATGGGCTTGGGGCCGGTGCCGTACTTGGCGGCGAGGCCGGCCTGGATGTCGGCGAGGATTTCGGGGCGAAGCTTCACGTTGCCGGGCTTGTAAACGCCGTGAACGTTACCGAAGGTCAGTGCGGCCATGTAGCGGCCGTTCTCGCCCAGTCCCAAAGCTTCAACGGTCGCGATTGCGTCCTCGAGCGTGGTGTACAGCTGGTCGTTGATTTCGTGGCTGACGCCGTCTTCTTCGCCACCGACGACGCCGATTTCGACCTCGAGGATTGCGTTGATGTTCTTGGTCTTCTTCAGCATGTCCTCGGCGATACGCAGGTTCTCGGCCAAGGGGACAGCCGAACCATCCCACATGTGCGACTGGAAGATGGGGTTACGTCCGGCCTTGACCTCTTCCTCGCTGGCGGCGATGAGGGGCATGACGAAACCGTCGAGTGCGTCCTTGGGGCAGTGGTCGGTGTGAACGGCAACGGTCACGCCGTAGTTCTTGGCAACTTCGTGGACGTAACGAGCCATTGCGAGAGCACCGGTGGCACGAGCCTTGACGGTGTGGCCGGCGAAGTAGTCAGCGCCACCCGTGGTGACCTGGAGGATGCCGTCAGAACCGGCTTCGGCGAGGCCCTGAAGTACGGCGTTGATGGTCGACGATGAAGACACGTTGAATGCGGGGAAAGCGAAGGCGTTCTTCTTCGCGGTGTCCAGCATTTCGGCGTACTGATCCGGTGTTGCGACAGGCATGATGCTCCTTGGTGGTGGGGTGCTTAGGCGCCTCCAGTCTAGCCAACTGCGACCTGGGTTAGGCTGAGAGTGCGCGGACCACCACCTGCGCGTTCGGACCACGAAAGGACGAATGCCATGGAGACCCCTTTTTCCCACCCCGACCGCAACTTGGCGTTGGAACTCGTTCGCGCCACAGAGGCTGCTGCGATTCGCGCAATGCCGTACGTGGGACGCGGTGACAAGAATGCCGCAGACGGTGCCGCCGTCGATGCGATGCGCAAGTTTTTGGGAACGGTGAACTTCCAGGGCACCATCGTGATCGGCGAGGGCGAGAAGGACAACGCACCGATGCTGTTCAACGGTGAGGTTGTCGGCAACGGTTACGGGCCCGAGTGCGACATCGCCGTGGACCCCATCGACGGCACCAGCCTGACGGCCGCGGGCCGCGGTAACGCCATCTCGATGTTGGCGGTTGCTGACCGTGGTTCGATGCTGGACGCCTCGACGGTGTTCTACATGGAAAAGCTCGTATCGAACGCCGACGGCGTTGGTGTGCTGGACCTGGGCCAGTCGTTGGGCGACAACATTCGTGAACTGGCGAAGGCGAAAAAGAAGTCGGTGTCCGAGATCCGTGTGGCGATCCTCGACCGACCTCGTCACGCTGAGGCAATCGAAGAGATTCGTTCTGCGGGGGCTCACACTCGTCTGATTTTGGACGGCGATGTGGCCGCCGGCATCAATGCTGCACGCAGCGACAGCCGCATCGACATGTCGTACGGCGTGGGCGGAAGCCCCGAGGGTGTCGCCACGACGTGTGCGATTAAGGCCTTGGACGGATTCATTCAGGGTCGTTTGATGCCCAAAACCGATGAGGAACGCGCCAACGGGCTCGCTGCGGGCTTGAAATTTGACCACATTTATTCGGCCGACGAACTGGTGTCCAGCGACAACACGTTCTTTGTCGCAACCGGTGTAACCGACGGCGACTTGATTCGAGGCGTGCGCCGCGAGGGCGCATGGTTGCGCACCGAGAGCATCATTTTCCGGTCGCGTTCGGGCACCGTCCGCCGTGTGTCGTCCGACTACTTGGCATCCCGCTGGATTTCCGAATAGTCGTGAGTGGTGTAACGGTTTACGCCGGGTAAAAGCTGCGCATGCGTCGACGCGCGGCGATGATGTGCTGTGACATGGCCTCGCGCGCCGCGTCAGAGTCGCGGGCTCGGAGCGCCTCGAGGATGGCGGAATGTTCGCGTGATACTTCGCTGGCTTCTTCGTGCGTGAACGGATAGGCGTGCAAGTGCAGGTGGGCGCGCATTCGGTGGATTGATTGCGACAGCAGGTGGTTTCCGCAGTTGTCGGCGAGCAGGTCGTGGAACACGGCGTCTGCTTCGGTGAGTTCGCGGTTCAACGGGTGCGCCGTTCCGTTTTCGAGTTCGTGTGCCGTTTGGGTAAACACCTCGATCGATGCCGCGAGGGTGTCAATCATGTCGTCGGTGCAGTTCTGGGCCGTGAGGTAGGCGGCTTCCGGTTCGAGCAGTTCGCGCATCGCGAAGGCGCTGTCGAACCCGGCGCCACCGACCAGCGATGCGACCGAGAATCCACGGTTCGCGTTTTTGACGACGAACCCTTCGGCTTCGAGCCTGGGCAGTGACTCGCGGAGCGGCGTGGGGGACACCGAGAGCTCTCGGGCCAGCTTTTCGACGTTGATCCATTCGCCGGGTTGCAGTTGTCCGGTGCGGATGTGGTGGATCACGATGTGCATGCAGTAGTCGGCGAGCGGCTCACGCGGTGCGGGGCTGGGCGTGGTCGATGCATCGGACATGAGATTTACTTTATCGCCCGAGTTCAGAAAACCCCTAAACGGCAGCGAAATGGCGGCGAATCGCTAGTTCAACAGGCCCTTCATGCGGAGTTCCTGATCCACGGTGCGGTTCTTGCCCAGAATGTATGCCGACCACAGGCCGGTGAGCGAGAAGGTGGCGAGGCCCAATAGGCCCACGGTCCAATTGCCGGTCGTCGCGTGCGACCAACCCATCAGGGGCGCGGCGATTGCGGCACCGCTGTACGAGATGAACTGGGTGAACGCGCTGAGCTTCAGGGACGAGTGCGTGGTCTCGGACCGCAGGTTGATGAGCACCAGCGACAGCGGGAACAGCAACGGGCCGGAGCCCAGGGTGAGAGCCCACAGGTAGGGGGCGGCGGTGGGTGCGAGCACGAACCCCAGTGAGCCGATCACGGTCAGTGCGACTCCCGAAGCCACCACCCAGGAGACATTTTTCAGTCGTGCGGCGAGCACGGGAGCGAGCAATGCCCAGGGCAGGCCGATGCCGGCAAACAGCGAGAGCATGACGCCGCCACCCGAGATGTCGAGCCCCGCGTTGTCGACTGCGATGGCGGGCATCCATGCAAACATCGTGTACCCCGTCATAGAGGACACGGTCAACGACAGAGCCAGCGCCCACGCAGTGGGCGCTTTCGTCAAGGTCAGGCGGGGTCCGTGGGTGTCGGTCATGTCGATGTGTTCGGCGTGGCCCGACCTCACTTCGACGATCCAGGGAATCGTGGCCAACAGGGGGACGATTGCCCACGCGATCAGGGCGACCCGCCAGCCATAGGTGTCGCTGAGTGGTACCGCGATGAGTGGTGCGATGAGTGATGTCACCGACATGGCCACGGTGTACATGGCCGAGACGCGTCCGATGGTGTGGGGGAAATACCGTTTGATGACCGGGGGGAGTGCGACGTTTCCCATGCCGCTGCCGATCAACGCGATGAGCGAACCCGCCGCCATCATCTGCCAGCTCGACGACAGTCCGCGGATGACGTGTCCCGCCACGATGAGGACAGTGAGGACGATGAGGACGTTTTCGAGCCCAATTGGTTTGGCCAGACGAGATGTCAGGAGGCCGCCGAGGACGAAACCCACGGGGGGAAGGGTTCCCAGCACACTGCGGGCGAGGGTGTCGAGGGGGATTTCCGCGTCGACGATGTCATAGATCGGGCTGAGCCCGCTGATGGCAGAGCGGATACTGAGCGCGACGAACAGAACGCCCAGAAGGGCAATGATTCCGTCCGACCAGGCGGTCCGGTTATTAGCGAGTGCCATCAGAGTCCATTGTGGACTCCGTCGCGGGTTCTTCGAAATCGATCTGGATTTCGTCGAGCACGTCGGCTTCGCTGGGGGCGATTGCGGCGGGCTCGGGGAACTTTGTCAGGTTCAGGTCGCGAACTTCTTTGTCCACGCTGGCGATCGAGGCGACAGCGTCGATATCGATGCCCGGGAATTTCTTTGCGTGCACCAGCAGTCGGGTTTCAAATGAGCCCGCGAAGTCGTTGAAAGCTTGGACAGCGGTGGCCAGTCCTCGTCCGACCTTGGCGGCGGAATCCGCTGCGGTTCCGAGTCGTTTGTACAGTTCCTGGCCGAGCTCGACGATCTTGACGACCTCGCGGGATTGTTGCTGCTGTTTCCAGATGTAGCCCACGGCCTTCAGCGTCGTGAATAGGGAAACGGGGGAGACCAGGGCGACTTTCTGGTTCAGCGCATAGTCAAACAGCGTGGTGTCGGCTTCGAGAGCTTCGGACAGCATCGCGTCGCTGGGGACGAACATGATCACGTAGTCCGCGCTGGAATTGAGGCGCTCCCAGTACTTGCGGTCGGACAGCACCTTGACGTGCTCGCGCATCGATTTGGCGTGGTTCTTTAGGTGGCCCCGCACGTCGCCACCTGTTTCGTTGGCTTTCATTGCTTCGAGGTAGGCGGTCAGCGGCACCTTGGAATCGATGACGATGGTCTTGTTGTCCGGCAGGGTGATCACCATGTCGGGCCGGAATGTGCCGTCGGAGTCTTGGGTGTGGGTTTGTGTGGTGAAGTCGACGTGGTGCAGCAGGCCCGCGGCTTCGACGACACGTTCGAGCTGGATTTCGCCCCATGCGCCACGGATGTTGGCGTTGCCCAGCGAGTTTTTCAGTCCCTGGGTGGTGTGCTGCAATTCGGTGGTTTGGGCCCGCAGGTCGGCGAAGATCTGGCCCACGGTGGTGAATTCCTTCGTGCGTTCGCGTTCGACTTCTTCGACCTTGTTTTTCATTTCGGTCAGCGCCTGCTTGACCGGCGCGAGCATTTGGAGGACTCGGTTTTCCTCGGCGAGCGCGGCTTCGGCTTGGGATTGTTTGTCCGAGTCTCGGCGCGTGATTTCGGCAATGGTTGCGTCTTTTTCTGCGAGGCGGATGGTCAGCTGTTCGTTCTCGGCGGCGAGGGTCGCGGCGGCAATTGTGGAGTCGGGGGCTGCGTTTGCACGACGCGACAGCGCGACCCAAACTCCTGCGGCGCCCAGCGCTGCGCCGATGACGATGCCGACGGCGAGAAAAGCAAAATTGTCCATGTACTCAGTGTGTCAGGTGGCTCCGACATTTCGGGTGGGGGTGCGTTCACGAAACGAACCGTCGAAGGAATTGCGTCACTTGTCAATATGTCCTAACATAGTGAGTGCGACGTCGCGCTCGACCTCGCACCACAAACGTGAAAGGTCCGAGATCATGGCAACGAAGACGCCCTACGACGTCATCACCATCGGTCGTGTCGGCATCGACATTTACCCGCTGCAGGTCGGCGTGGGACTCGAGCAGGTCGAAAGCTTCGGCAAGTTCCTTGGCGGAAGCGCCACCAACGTCGCCGTCGCGGCGGCAAAGTACGGCCTCAACTCGGCCGTCATCACCCGCACCGGAAACGACCCCTTCGGCAACTTCATCCACCAGGAACTGACCCGCCTCGGCGTGAACGACGAATTCGTCAGCGGCGTCGACGGATTGAACACCCCCGTCGTGTTCTGCGAAATCTTTCCCCCGGACGATTTCCCGCTGTACTTCTACCGTGATCCCATCGCACCCGACCTCGTCATCAACGCAGACGAGCTCGACCTTGACGCCATCCGCAACGCAAAAATTTACTGGTCCACGGTGACCGGCCTCAGCAAGGAACCCTCGCGCACGGCCCACCACGCCGCATGGGACGCCCGCGGTCGCGCGCCGCTGACAATCCTCGACCTCGACTACCGCACCATGTTCTGGGATTCACCCGAGCTGGCCACCGCAGAGGTCGACAAGGCGCTCTCCAAGGTGACCGTCGCCATCGGCAACAAGGAAGAATGCCAGGTCGCGGTCGGCGAGACCGAACCTCACCGCGCTGCGGACGCACTGCTGGAACGCGGAATCGAACTGGCCATCGTCAAACAGGGCCCCAAGGGTGTCCTGGCCAAGACCGCGAACAGCTCGGTCGAGGTTCCGCCGTACTTTGTCGACGTGGTCAACGGTCTGGGTGCCGGCGACTCCTTCGGCGGGGCGCTCTGCTACGGCCTGCTGCAGGGCTGGGAGCTCGAGCACATCCTCAAATTTGCCAACGTTGCCGGAGCCATCGTGGCCAGCCGACTCGAATGTTCGACCGCGATGCCCTCGGCAGAAGAGGTCAACGCCATCCTGAAGGAGATCTCGTAATGGTGTCACTCGACTTTGACGCTCTGCGCCAAGCACGCGCCTCGAACCCGGGACGTCTCGCAGAAATCTATGCGAACCGCCGCACGCGCAACATCTCGGACGGAGACGGTCGACTGATGATCGTTGCCGCCGACCACCCTGCCCGTGGCGCTCTCGCTGTCGGCCAGAACCCCACGGCAATGTCGAACCGTTACGAGCTCCTCGAGCGCCTCGCCATCGCCATTTCACGTCCCGGAGTGGATGGCGTTCTGGGTACCCCCGACATCATCGACGACTTGGCGCTGTTGGGTTTGCTCGACGACAAAATCGTTGTCGGTTCCATGAACCGTGGTGGCCTGCGTGGGGCATCCTTCGAAATGGATGACCGTTACACCGCGTATGACATCGACTCGATCGAACGCGACCGCCTCGATTTTGCAAAGAACCTGGTCCGCATCAACCTCAGCGACGCCGGAACCGCGGACACCCTGGAGGCCACGGCACTGGCCGTGTCCGACGCAGCCGAAGCGGGAATCCCCATCATGCTGGAGCCCTTCATCAGTGAGTGGAAAGACGGCCGCATCGTCAACAACCTGTCCACCGATCAGGTCATCCTGTCGGTCGCAATCGCACAGGGTCTGGGAAACTCATCGGCGCAGTCGTGGCTGAAGCTTCCCGTCGTGGACGACATGGAACGTGTCATGCAGTCGACGACTTTGCCCACACTGCTGCTCGGCGGTGACCCCGGAGATGCCAAGGGTGACACCTTCGCCAAGTGGTCGAACGCGCTGGCGCTGCCCGGTGTGAAGGGCCTCGTCGTGGGCCGCTCAATTCTGTACCCCGCCGGTGACGACGTCGCCGCAACCGTTGACACCGCCGTGTCGATGGTTCACGGATAATTACCTTAAACCCTGAAAAACAAAGGACTGAAATGACTGCAACAGTAGTTCCTCACTGGATCAACGGAGCCCGCGACCACGGTACAAGCGACCGCACCGCACCCGTCTTTGACCCCGCACTCGGCCAGGAAACCAAGCGCGTTGCGCTGGCAAACGCCGCCGACATCGACAAGGCGATTGCGTCGGCTCACGCCGCATACCCCGCATGGCGCGACATGTCGTTGGCTCGTCGTCAGGCCATCATTTTCAACTTCCGCGAACTGCTCAACGCCCGCAAGGGTGAGCTCGCCGAAATCATCACCAGCGAGCACGGCAAGGTTCTGTCCGACGCACTGGGTGAAATCAGCCGTGGCCAGGAAGTCGTCGAGTTCGCCTGTGGCATGACTCACCTGCTGAAGGGCTCGTACAGCGAAAACGCCTCCACCGGCGTCGACGTGTACTCGACCCGTCAGCCCGTCGGTGTTGTGGGCATCATCAGCCCCTTCAACTTCCCCGCAATGGTCCCCATGTGGTTCTTCCCCATCGCGATCGCTGCCGGAAACTCGGTTGTGCTGAAGCCTTCCGAGAAGGACCCCACCGCAGCCATCTGGATGGCTGAGCTGTGGAAGGAAGCGGGACTTCCTGATGGCGTGTTCACCGTTCTGAACGGCGACAAGGAATCGGTTGACGGACTGCTCACTGACCCTCGCGTGGGCGCAATCTCGTTCGTGGGTTCGACCCCTATCGCTCAGTACGTGTACGAGACCGGTTCGCGTCACGGCAAGCGTGTCCAGGCTTTGGGTGGCGCAAAGAACCACATGCTCGTTCTGCCGGATGCCGACCTCGAGCTGGTTGCTGACTCGGCGATCAACGCAGGTTTCGGTTCCGCGGGTGAACGCTGCATGGCGATCTCGGTCGTTGTCGCTGTCGAACCTGTCGCCGACGCACTGATCGAAAAGATTGTGTCGCGCATGAAGACCCTGACCATTGGTGACGGCCGTCGCTCGTGCGACATGGGCCCCCTCGTCACCGAGGTGCACCGCGACAAGGTTGCCTCGTACATTGACATTGCTGCACAGGACGGCGCAACCATCGTTGTCGACGGCCGCGGCATCGAGGTGGACGGCGACCCCAACGGTTACTGGCTGGGACCCACCCTCATCGACAACGTGCCCACCACCTCGAAGGTCTACACCGAAGAAATCTTCGGACCTGTCCTGTCGATCGTGCGCGTGAAGTCGTTCGACGAGGGCGTGGACCTCATCAACTCGGGTGCGTTCGGTAACGGCACCGCAATTTTCACCAACGACGGTGGCGCAGCCCGACGTTTCCAGAACGAAATCGAGGTCGGAATGATCGGCATCAACGTGCCGATTCCTGTTCCTGTCGCCTACTTCTCGTTCGGTGGCTGGAAGAACTCGCTGTTCGGCGACACCAAGGCTCACGGTGTGCAGGGCTTCAACTTCTTCACCCGCGAGAAGACCATGACGTCGCGTTGGCTGGACCCCAGCCACGGCGGCATCAACCTGGGATTCCCCCAGAACTAACCGATTTCGTGCCGCGAGCAGTGGTGGGCTCGCGGCACGAGAAACCTTTCAGGAGTCACAATGTCAACCCCCAACTGGTTCTACCCTCAGGGCGCTCTCGCTCAGGGCGGTTGGGAGTCGGTCGTGGATTCCACGATGGACGGCTGGCAGTACACCGGTGTTCGTGTCGGTGTGTTGTCGGCCGGCCAGTCTTTGTCGCTCGAGGGCTCGGCCGAGGAACGCATCATTGTTCCGCTGGCGGGGTCGTTCGAGGTGTCGTACCTGGTGGGGGCCGAAAGCCACACTCAGGAACTCAAGGGTCGGGCCAGCGTTTTCCACGGGCCGACCGATGTGCTGTACCTCCCCACTGGTGCCGCGCTGACCATCACCGGTGTCGGTCGTGTCTCGGTTGCGTCCGCACCCACGACGGAATCGTTCCCGGTGCGTTATATCCCCGCCGACGAGGTGTCGATCGAATTGCGCGGTGCGGGCCGGTCGAGCCGCCAGGTGCACAATTTCGGCACTCCCGCTCACCTTGACGCTTCGCGCATGATCGTGTGCGAGGTCATCACGCCCAGCGAGAACTGGTCCAGCTACCCGCCTCACAAGCACGATGTCTATGTTCCGGGTGCCGAGGCGCAGCTGGAAGAAATCTATTATTTCGAGACCGCCGTTTCGCGTTCCGTGTCGGCCCCCGCCAGCGCGGAGCCGTTCGGCTACATGCAAACGTCGTCGTCGCCCGCCGGCGAGATCGACATCATGGAAGAAGTTCACACCGGCGATATTGCTTTGGTGCCGTTTGGGTGGCACGGTCCCTGTGTGGCCGCCCCGGGATACGACTTGTATTACCTCAATGTCATGGCGGGGCCCGACCCCGACCGCACGTGGCTGATCACCGATGAGCCCTCGCATGCATGGGTGCGCCACACCTGGGATGACCAGACACTCGATCCCCGACTTCCCTACACCGCCGAGCAGAAGGACCAGTAATGACGACGCGACGGATGACGGTGGCGCAGGCCATCATCGAATTCTTGGCCCACCAGTACACGGTGGACGGTGACGTCCGTGTGCGCACGATTGCCGGCACGTTCGGAATTTTCGGTCACGGCAACGTGGCCGGTATCGGTCAGGCGTTGAAGCAGTTCAGCGTGGACAGCCCCGAACTTATGCCGTACTACCAGGCCCGCAACGAGCAGGGAATGGTGCACGAATCAATTGCGTATTCGCGCATGAACCGTCGACGTTCGACGTTCGCGAACGCCGCCTCGGTCGGCCCCGGCGCAACAAACATGCTGACCGGCGCCGCTGTGGCGACCACCAACCGTCTGCCCGTGCTGTTGCTGCCCAGCGACACGTTCGCGAACCGCGCACCCGACCCCGTGCTGCAGCAGCTCGAACTTCCGCACGACGCCAGCATGAGCGTCAACGATGCGTTCAAGCCCCTGTCGCGATTCTTTGACCGCATTCACCGCCCCGAGCAGGTGTATTCGGCGATGCTCAGTGCAATGCGTGTGCTGACGGACCCCGTCGAGACCGGTGCGGTCACCGTGTGTATTCCGGAGGACGTTCAGGCCGAAATTATTGATGTCCCCGAGGAATTCCTCGCCGACCGGGAGTGGCACATCCGCCGTCCCCGTGCCGAACGCAGCGCACTTGAAGTTGCTGCCCGGGCCATTCGTTCGGCGAAGCGCCCCCTGATTGTCGCCGGTGGCGGTGTCATTTATTCGGACGCACACGAGGCGTTGCAGGCGTTCGTCGAATCGACCGGTATCCCCGTCGGAACCTCGCAGGCCGGTGTCGGATCCCTGAACTGGGACCACCCGCAGTTGTTGGGTGCCATCGGCGCGACCGGAACCTCGGCCGCGAACCGTGCCGCTCACGACGCCGATGTCGTCATCGGAATCGGTACCCGATACAGCGACTTCACCGCCGCGAGCCGTACCGCCTTCCAGAACGCTGACGTGAAGTTCGTCAACATCAACGTTGCGTCGTTTGATGCGTTCAAGCACGGTTCCGCTGTACCTGTGGTCGCTGACGCTCGCGCGGCACTGGAAGAACTCACCGAGCTGTTGGCCGGTCACTCGGTGGCCGCCGACTACCGCACCGAGTACACGGCTGACATGGCCGAATGGAACGCCGCAGTTGACGCATCATTTGAGCCCAGCGGCCTGGACCTGCCGGGACAGTCCGAAATCATTGGTGCCGTGCAACGAGCCATGGACGAACGCGATGTCGTCGTCTGTGCCGCGGGTTCGCTGCCCGGCGACCTGCACAAACTGTGGCGTGTACGCGACGGATTGGGTTATCACGTCGAATATGCGTTCTCGTGCATGGGCTACGAAATCGCCGGCGGTATTGGTGTCGCACGCGCCGACTCGACCCGCGACTCGGTCGTCATGGTCGGTGACGGTTCGTACCTGATGCTCAACTCCGAGATGGTGTCCGCCGTCGCCGAGGGCATCAAGTTCATCGTCGTGCTCATCCAAAACCACGGTTACGCCTCGATCGGTCACCTGTCCGAAGACCTGGGCTCGCAGCGTTACGGAACTCTGTACCGTTTCCACGACAAGGACGGCAACAACTTTGAACAGGGCGACCGACTTCCCGTCGACCTGGCCACGAACGCGGAAAGCCTCGGCATGCACGTGATTCGTGTCGAGCCGGGCCCCGACTCGGTCGCACAACTGGAGCAGGCCGTGCGTGACGCCAAGGCGGGCGACCGTGCCACTCTGATTCACATCAACAGCGATCCGCTGATTTATGCCCCCAACGGGGAAGGCTGGTGGGATGTTCCCGTCGCCGCAGTTTCCACGTTGGAATCAACCCAGCAGGCACGACGCGAGTACGAGAAGCACGTAACTCGCCAGCGCCCGCTGCTCGGTCGCGGAGCCATCGAACGCGACTAACACCCCATCCGGCGCCACTTACCGCCGCACACCACAACACCGGAGGGACACCATGGTCAAGATCGCTCTCGATCCCACGCCGTTTCATCATTCACACTCGTTGCTGGACTTTCCCCATGTCGCCGCTGACCTGGGGTACAAGTGGCTGCAGCTGACCCAACATGCGGACATGATTCCGTTTTTCAATCACCCCAAGGCAGACGATGCATTGGTTCGTAAATTCCGTGCTGCCTGTGACTCGGCTGGTGTCGGAATTGCATCGACTTTGCCGGTTCTGCGGTGGTCGGGCCCCGATGAAGATGCCCGCGAGGCGGCGGTTAGGTACATGAAGCGCGTCATTGCCATCACGGCGGAACTGGGCGTGGACACGATCGGAACGGAATTCAATGGCCGCCCCGAACGTGCCGAGGAATCCGAACGCTCCTTCTATCGGTCGATGGAAGAAATTGTCCCAATCGTGGAACGCGAAGGAATTCGTGTCTTCATCGACCCGCACCCCGATGATTTCGTCGAGAACGGCTTGGCCGCATGGCGTGTAATTCGCGGCATCAATTCCGCCAACTTCGGCATGGTCTATGTTGCGTCGCACACCTTCCACATGGGAAATGACCCTCTGGGCATCATGCGCGAGGTCGGCGACCGCATCGGGATTGTGCACGTTTCCGACACGATGGATCACACCCGATCGCACGGGTTGCGGTACATCACAAACCCCCCGGGAAACGCCGTCCGCGTCCACCAGCACCTGAAGATGGGCGACGGCGACGTGAACTGGGACGAATTCTTTGGCGGGCTCAAAGAAATCGGCTTCCTCGATAACCCCGCGAGCATCATGTGCTCGAGCGTTTTTGCTGAAAACGAGAACGCGCACGAGGTCGCAGTATTCCAGCGAGAGGCGATGGAACAACACATCGCACGCCTCGCTGGCTAAACACAGGGCGGGCAAGGTTCACTCAGCACGTCCCTTGCCCGCCATCCATCGCTCAACCACTTACCTAGGAGCATTAATGTCCAACACCGTACGAGTAGGACTGATCGGCACCGGCCGCATCGGTCAGGTCCACGCGCTCAGCGTGGCCAACACCCCCGGCGCAGAGCTGACCATTGTCTGCGACATGTTTGTCGACAGCGCGAACGCTGTTGCCGAAAAGTTTGGTGGCCGTGTTGTCACCGACCCTGCCGAGGTTTTCGCCTCGGGTGAGGTCGACATGGTTATTGTGGCGTCACCCACCTCGACCCACGTCGACCTGATCAACCAGGCCATCGATGCGGGCATTCACGTTCTGTGCGAGAAGCCCATCGATCTCGACATTGAGCGCGTGGATTCCTTGCGCGCAAAGGCTGCGTCGGCCACGATCCAGATCGCCCTCGGCTTCAACCGTCGTTTTGACCCCAACTTTGCGAGCATCAATTCACGTGTCGCCGCCGGTGAGCTGGGCAAGCTGGAGCAGCTGATCATTATTAGCCGCGACCCTGCCCCCGCGCCTCAGGCATACATCGCAGTGTCGGGTGGAATTTTCCGCGACATGACCATCCACGACTTCGACATGGCACGTTTCTTTGTTCCCGACATTGTGGAAGTTTCCGCTACGGGTTCGAACGTGTTTAGCGACTACATCAAGGAGGAGGGCGACTTCGACAGCGTCCTCGTGCAGATGAAGGGTCGCGGCGGCGAATTGATTTCGATTGTGAACTCGCGTCACAGCGCTTTCGGTTACGACCAGCGCCTCGAGGCTTTCGGTAACGAGGGCATGCTGTACGCCGAGAACGTGGGCCCCACCACGGTCGCGAAGTATTCGGCCGCCGGCGTCGAGGATCGGGAGCCCTACATGGACTTCTTCCTCGAGCGTTACGCCACGGCATACCAGCAGGAACTGGCGGTGTTCATCGAGGGTGTCCGCACGGGCGTCCTGTCGAACCCCACTTTCGAGGACGGCCGCGCCGCACTCGTTTTGGCTAACGCCGCACTGGAATCGGCCACCACGGGCCGCACTGTGTCGGTGGACGGACTTCTCTAAAGTCCATTCGAGAAACACGAAGGGGGTGTCGCGTGCGACACCCCCTTCGTGTTGTACGGGTTAGGACGCGAGTACGCCGCGCAGGAATTCCACGCTGGCGCGGGCATCGGCGAGGGGGCCGGCTCCGTCGGCGGGTTCCGCGGTGATGACGTTGTCCTGTTCGAGCACGTACCAACCGGTGAATCCTGCCTTCGTCAGCGAGGTGACGATCGTGGCGACGTCGACATCGCCTTGTCCGAGGGGCGCGTAGAGTCCCTGGGTGACGCCGACGTAGTAGGTGATTTCGCCCGAGCGCACGCGTTCTGCGACGGGGAGGTTGACGTCCTTGAGGTGGACGTGCTTGATGCGGTCGGCGTGTTCGACGGCGAACTGTACGGGGTCGGTTCCACCGATCAGCATGTGGCCGGTGTCGAAGCAGAATCCGATGTCGCTGCCGTTGAGCACGCGGTTGATGTCGGCGTTGTCTTCGACCATGGTTCCCACGTGGGGGTGGATCACGGCGGTGACGCCGTAGGTCGCGGCGAGGTCGCGGAGGGTGCCGAGGTTGTTCAGCATGGTGTCCCATTCCGCGTCGCTGAGGACGGGGCGGCTGTCGTAGCTGTCTTCGCCGCTCGATGCAGCGAGCACCATGACGGTTGCGCCACAGGCCGCAAATACTTCGAGCTCGGCGGTGATTTCGGGGACCGGGTTGTGGTCGGCTTTGTGCAGTACGACGGGCACGAATCCGCCGACGGCGCTGAGGCCTGCGGCGTCGAGTACGGCCTTACGTTCGGCGGGAGCCTCGGGGAGGAATCCGAGGGGGCCAAATTCGCAGGCGGTGTATCCGACGGATACCATCTCGGCGAGTACGCGGTCGCGGACCATCTGGTGTCCCCAGCCGGGAACTTCGCACACTCCCCACGAGATGGGTGCGCCGGCGATTTTTGCCTTCGTCATGTACTGGACTCCTTGTGTAAGTGGCTCATCGTCTACGTTATGGACCGAATTTGTCGATTTCGGTTTCAGTTCGGTAACGATGAAGGAAATGTTGTTGTTTAGTCCTAATGATAGGACATACTTACTTATGTAAGAGGTCTGCCCCTTTAGGCCGCTTTCATTTTCATTACTCAACGAAGAGAGGCACCAACAATGGCTATCAAGAAGCTCGCAGCAATCGCTGCAGTAGCTGCTCTGTCGCTCGCTGGCTGTTCGGCAACCCCGACCGCTACCGAAACCGCGACCGAGAGCCCCAACGCAGACATCAAGATCTGTGTTTACACCCACGGCGACGGCGGCACCTTCTGGTCGGTCGCACAGAAGGGTGCAGAAGCAGCAGCAGCTGACCTCGGCATCACTCTGGACTACCAGGGCTCGAGCAACGACTCGGCCAAGCAGGCTTCGACCATCGACGCCGGTGTTTCGGGTGGCTGCAACGCTATCGCTGCTTCGGCACCGGACCCCGACGCAATCAAGGACGCAATGCTCGCTGCTGACGCTGCAGGCATCCCCACCGTCACCATGAACTCCGGTTCGGCAGTCTTCAAGGACCTCGGTGCCATCACTCACATCGGTCAGGACGAAATCGTCGCTGGTCGTGAGGCTGGTCTGAAGTTCAACGAGCTCGGCGCAACCAAGATCCTCTGCCCCATCCAGGAAGCCGCAAACGTTGGCCTCCAGGACCGCTGTGCAGGTGCAGCCGAGACCTTCAACGGTGAAGTTGTGAACTTCAACATTGACGGTGGCCTCGCTGACGTTGCTGGTGCAGAAGCCAAGGTCGAGGCAGCTCTCGAAGCTGACCCCGAGATCGACGGCATCTTCGCACTGAACGCTGACATCGCAACCGGTGTTGCAATGCCCGCTTCGGAAGCAACCGGCCGCAACGCCATCATCGGTACCGTCGACATGTCGGCTGACGCTCTGACCGCGATCAAGGACGGCAAGATGGCATTCGCTATCGACCAGCAGCAGTACGCACAGGGCTACATGTCCGTCGTCGTTCTGTACCTGGCGCTGACCAACGCTCACGAGCTCGGTGGTGGACTCCCCGTCTACACCGGCCCCGGCTTCGTCACCTCGGACAACGTAGAGGCCATCATGGGCTACGTAGAAGCAGGTACTCGCTAGTCTCTAGCTAGATTCCTTGGGGTGGTTGGTGGAAGTCACTTCCGCCAACCACCCTTCCACTTACAGGAGAAAGTTACAAAGCTATGGCAGATAAGACTGCAGCCAAGACCGATGAGCGCATCGGTCGGGTTTCGACTCTGACCAAGATGATGCGACGCCCCGAATTCGGCGCGCTGCTTGGTGCAATTGTTATTTACATCATGTTCGCTTCGGTGGACACCACCGGCATGTTCACCACGTTGAACGGTACTGCCGGTTGGACTGACTTCGCCGCACCCGTGGGTATCGTCGCCGTATTTGTGGCGCTGCTCATGATCGCTGGCGAGTTTGACCTGTCGTCCGGCGTTATGGTCGGCACAGCGGGTCTGATGATGGGTATGTTCATCTCGGAATGGGGCTTCAGCATTTTGCAGGCGCTCCTCGCGACCCTCATCTTTGCTGCCATTGTCGGCTTTGTGAACGGATACCTGGTTATCAAGACCGGTTTGCCCTCGTTCATCGTGACGTTGGCTACCTTCTTTGTCCTCAAGGGCGCCAACCTCGCTGTCACCAAGATGTTCACCGGAACCGTTCGCGTTTCGGGTGTGGACAAGGCGGAAGACTTCGAGATGATGCGCGAATTCTTTGCCACCACCTTCACCGTGGGTGACGCTGAATTCCAGATCACCACCGTGTGGTGGATCGGTTTCACCATCTTTGCGACCTGGTTGCTGACCCGCACCACTTTCGGTAACTGGATTTTCGCATCCGGTGGTGACGCAAACGCCGCACGTAACGCCGGTGTGCCCGTGGCCCGCACCAAGATCACACTGTTTGTGATGACCTCGGTGGCTGCTGCTCTCGTGGGCGCCATGTTCCTGCTGCGCCTTCGCGGCATGCAGGCCGGACAGGGTGTCGGCCAGGAGTTCTACTACATCATTGCTGCCGCAGTGGGTGGAACCCTGCTGACCGGTGGTGCAGGATCCGCCATTGGTGCATCGATTGGTGCCGCCATCATGGGTCTCGCCGCAATCGGTATTCCGTATGCTCTGTGGGACCAGGACTGGGTTTCGACCTTCCTCGGTGTCATCCTGTTCTCGGCCGTTATGGTCAACACCTTTATTTCCCGTCGCGCGAGCGGAGCACGCAAATGAGCGAAAACACTGTAATCCCAGCCCTCGAGCTTGACCGCGTTGGCAAGGCTTTCGGTAACGTCATCGCACTGAACGATGTCAGCCTGCGCGTTAACCCTGGTTCCGTTACCTGTGTTCTGGGTGACAACGGTGCCGGTAAGTCGACTCTGATCAAGATCCTGTCCGGTGTGCACAAGCACTCGTCGGGTGACTTCCGCGTGGAGGGTCAGTCGGCGGACTTCAACTCGCCTCGTGACGCACTGGCTCGCGGTATCGCTACCGTGTTCCAGGACCTCGCCACTGTTCCCCTGATGTCGGTCTGGCGTAACTTCTTCATCGGCAACGAGCCCACCAAGTGGTGGAAGCCCCTCGGTCTGCTCGATGTGAAGAAGGCCAAGACCGTCGCCAAGGAGCAGCTGTTGCAGATGGGCATCGACCTGCGCGACACGAACCAGCCGATTGGTACCCTCTCGGGTGGTGAACGTCAGGCGGTCGCCATCGCTCGTGCCGTGTATTTCGGTGCGAAGGTTCTGATCCTTGACGAGCCCACCAGTGCGCTCGGTGTCCGCCAGTCGGGCATCGTGTTGAAGTACATCCTCGCGGCACGCGAACGTGGAGTTGCTGTGGTGTTCATCACGCACAACCCGCACCATGCGTTCCTCGTGGGTGACCGTTTCTACCTGCTGAACCGTGGTCGCATGATCGCCGAGTTCGAGCGTGGAAACGTGGAACTCGAGCAGCTGACTCAGGCCATGGCCGGTGGCGCTGACCTCGAGACCCTGACGCACGAAATCTCGATCATCCGCTCCTAGCGGTAATCGTCAAGGGCCGGCATCCTGTGGATGCCGGCCCTTGTTCGTTGTGCTTGTGGGGTCGTTATTTTTCGACCAGGGTGACCTCGAACGAGTAGAGGTCAGGGCGGTAGCAGTGCGACCCGAATTCGATGGCTTTTCCGCTGTTGTCGAACGCGGTGCGTTCCATCGTGAGCAGCGCCGAGTGGCGGTCGATGTCCAACAGCTGGGTGTCCTCGGTTGTGGCGGTCCGCGCCGAGATGCGCTGTTTGGCCACTCGGAGGGTAACGCCGCGTGAGCGCAAGATTTCATAGAGGCCTTGGGCTTCAAGGTCGTCTGCGGTGATGTCGGTGAATTCCGCGGGCAGCCAGTTTTCGAGTACCGATACGGGGACGCTGTCGGCGAGGCGGACGCGGCGCACGTGCAGGACGGGGCTTCCCTCGGGTACGGCGAGGCGGTCGGCGATGAGTTCGTTGGCTTTGCGGATGTCGACGGCAAGAATTCGGGTGCTGGGCTTTTGGCCGCTCTGCTGAAGGTCTTCGTACAGCGAGGTCAATTCCACGCTGCGGGTGACGCGTCCGTGGACCACCTGGGTTCCGATTCCGCGACGGCGCACGAGCAGGCCCTTGTCGACGAGGTCTTGGATGGCGCGGCGGATGGTGGGGCGGCTCAGTCGCAGGCGTTCGCCGAGTGCGACTTCGTTTTCCAGTCGTGCACCGGCGGGCAGGGTGCCGTCCATGATGGCGTTTTCGAGGCGCTGTGACACCTGGAAGTACAGGGGGATGGGGCCGGATCGGTCGAGCCCAGAGAAGATGTCGAGCGTGAGAGCTTCGTTGTCGTCCGCCATCGGGCGCCTTTCGCCAGTGGGGTTACAACCCCAGCACTTTGTCACTTTGTACTGACATTAGCATAAAACTGTGATTTCGTGGTGTAAGCGTTTGCAGTTCTACGCTGAGGTAATGCAACAATTTCGCGCGTACCTCCCCGCGCTCTTCTCGGCCATCTTCTGGGCAACCAACTTCGTCTTCGCGCCCGCACTCGTCGCCGCGATCGGCCCCATCCAGCTCACCGGCGCCCGCTGGATCATCGCACTGCTGCTCCTGATCCCACTGGCCCTCGTCATCGAAAAACCCCAGCTCGGCCTTGTGCTGTCGGAATGGAAACTGCACCTCGTGCAATCCCTCCTGGGATACGCGGGATATGCGCTGTTGCTGTACTACGCGCTGACCACCACTTCCCCCGTCACCGCCGCTGTGCTCGTGGCCCTCAACCCCGCCGCAATCGCTGTGGCCGCCCGCTATGTGCTCGGCGAACGCATTTCCACCACCGGCAAGATCGGAATTGGCATCTCGTTCATCGGCGCACTCGTCGTCGTGCTGGGCAGCGGAGTCAACGGCGACATCAGCTTTAAAACCGGCGACGCTCTGCTGTTGTTGGCCACCGTGCTGTGGACCATTTATTCGATGATCGCACCGAAGCTCACCACCCCGCCCGTCACCGCCACCGCCACACAGGCCGCCATCTCGAGCATCATCATGCTGCCCATCATGGGAATCGACGTCGCCCTGGGCAACACCGGTTGGATGGAGCTCGACACCACGACCTGGCTCGGAGTTTTCTGGGTGGGACTCATCCCCTCGGCGGCGGCATACTTCCTGTGGAACATGTCGGCGGAAACCATCGGGGCCACCCGCACCGGATCCTCCATCAACCTCATCCCCGTCTTCACCGCGGTTCTCGTCGTACTCATGGGCGGCGGAATCGGGCTGTGGCAGGTCATCGGAGGCGCGCTGGTGTTGTTCGGCGTCAGCCTCTCTGGCTCAAAGCCAAAATCCCGTAACTAGTAGACTTGCCACTTGTGGCTCTTACTATTGGAATCGTCGGACTCCCGAATGTCGGCAAGTCGACCCTGTTCAACGCGCTGACGCGCAACAACGTACTCGCAGCGAACTACCCGTTCGCCACGATCGAACCCAACGTCGGAGTCGTGAACCTTCCCGACCCGCGCCTGCAGGTGCTCGCCGACATCTTTGGTTCCGAGCGACTGTTGCCCGCACCCGTGTCGTTTGTCGACATCGCCGGCATCGTCAAGGGCGCATCCGAGGGTGAGGGTCTGGGCAACAAGTTCCTCGCCAACATTCGCGAAGCCGACGCAATTGCACAGGTCGTCCGCGGATTCGTCGACGGCGATGTGGTCCACGTCAACGGCAAGGTTGACCCCGCCGATGACCTCGACACCATCAACACCGAGCTGATCCTCGCCGACATCGAAACCCTCGACAAGGCGATCGTGCGCTACGAAAAAGAGGTCAAGGGCAAGAAGATGGACCCCGAGGTCCTCGACGCGGCACAGAAGGCCCGCACTCTGCTGGAATCGGGAACCACTCTCGTTGCCGCCGGATTCGACGCAACCCCCGTCCGTGAACTGGGGCTGCTCACCGCAAAGCCCACACTGTTTATCTTCAACGTCGACGAAAGTGTGTTGACGAACGAGGCTCGCATGGCCGAACTCGCCGCAATCGTGGCGCCGGCCAAGGCCGTGTTCCTCGACGCCAAGGTCGAGAACGAACTGATCGACCTCGACCCGGCGGACGCCATGGAGCTGTTGGCCTCGACCGGTCAGACCGAGAGCGGCCTGGACCAGTTGGCGCGCATTGGTTTCGACACCTTGGGATTGCAGACCTACCTCACGGCGGGCCCGAAGGAGGCTCGCGCCTGGACCATCGGCAAGGGGTGGAAGGCTCCGCAGGCTGCGGGTGTAATCCACACCGATTTCGAAAAGGGTTTCATCAAGGCCGAGGTCATTGGCTTCCAGGATCTCGTCGATTGCGGTTCCGTGGCCGAGGCTCGCGCGAAGGGCAAGGCCCGTATCGAGGGCAAGGACTACGTCATGCAGGATGGCGACGTGGTCGAGTTCCGTTTCAACGTCTAACGGATTGCGGTCACTGTCGCCTCGGTGACACCGTCGGCCCTGTTCCGCCTAGAGTGTAGGAATGACTGAACGTTTCCTGTATGCCGTTGAGCGCGAATACGCGCACCCCATCGAGCGCCTGTGGGCTGCCTGGACGACGGCGTCGGAACTGCAGCAGTGGTATCACCCCACCATGTTGGACACGGTGGCCGACACGGCGGTCAGCGAGCCGGTTGTGGGCGGTAACTGGGCGATCGGGATTGATGTCTCGATGAACGGTTTCAACGCATACTTTTTTGGCACATACCTGACGGTCGAGCCGCTCGTGAAGCTCGAGCACACGCTGTCGTACACCCAGTCTCTCGAGGAGTTCCTAGCACGCCCCGCGGATGCCCCGGCGCACCGGATTGTGTTGGATTTCGAGGCGCGCGGCGATAGCTCGTGGGTGCGTTTCACGCAGTTCGGCGAAATGCCCGAGGAGCAGATTCAGGCCACCTTTGATGGCATGACCTCGTACTTTGATTCGCTGGAGAACTACCTCGGCTAAGACTTATAGGTACACATCGGACAGGTCGTTGTAACGCTGTCCGGCGGGTGCGCCTCCGGCGGCGACCTGACTGAGGTGTGACACCTCGTCCGCGCTGAGCTCCAGGCTGACGGCTCCGACATTTTCGGTGAGTCGACCGATGTTGCGGGTGCCGGGGATGGGGACCACGTGTTCACCCTGTGCCAGCAGCCATGCGATGGCCACCTGTGCGGGTGCGGCATCGTGGTCTTGGGCGACGGCGCGGATGGCGTCGACGATCACAAGGTTCGCCGGCAGGTTCTGCGGTTGGAAGCGTGGGTTGTGGCGGCGGAAGTCATCGTCGGTGAGGGTGCTGAGCTCGGGGAGTGCGCCGCTGAGGCCTCCGCGTGCTAGCGGCGAGTAGGGCACAAACCCGATGCCGAGTTCTTCGGTGACGGCGAATACGCCGTTTGTTTCGACGTCACGCGTCCACAGTGACCATTCGGTTTGTACCGCTGTCAGAGGGTGCACTGCGTGTGCAGCGCGGATGGTCGCGGGGGCGGCTTCCGAAATTCCCAGGTGACGCACCTTGCCGGCGTCAACCAGCTCTTTCATTGCACCGAAGGTTTCTTCGATGGGCACGGTCGGGTCGACTCGGTGTTGGTAGTACAGGTCGATGTGGTCCACGCCGAGTCGTGTCAACGAGGCGTCGCACGAGGCGATGACGTAGTCGGGGCGGCCGTTGATTCCGACCCAGCCACCGTCGGCGGTGCGTTCGAATCCGAATTTGGTGGCGATGGTGACGCGGTCGCGGTCGGCGCCGAGGGCTTTTCCGACGAGGACCTCGTTGGTGAAGGGGCCGTACATGTCGGCGCTGTCAAAGAAGCTGATCCCCATGTCCAGGGCGGCACGGATTACGTCGTGCGAGATTGCGTCGTTGGAGGGTCCATAGAAATCGCTCATTCCCATGCATCCCAGACCCAGGGTCGAGACGGTGAGCCCTTGGCCCAGTGTGCGTTGCTTCATTGCTGCCTCCGTTGAACTGTGTGTTCAGTTTATTCGGAGGCGAATGAACAAGGCTAGAGCCAGTCGTTTTTCTTAAAAATTCCGTACAGCGCGGCCGAAATCAGCACGATTGCACCCGTGGAAACCCAGAACCCGTACGGTTCCATGTACCCGGGGTAGGGCACGTTCTGGCCGTAGAACCCGGTGATCGCCGTGGGTACCGCGATGATGGCCGCCCACGAGGTGACCTTCTTCATGATGAGGTTCATCTGGTTGCCCTGAATGGTCACATTCGTTTCCATCAGGGTCGAGATCAGGTCACGCAGCGACTCGGTCCAGTCCGCCACCCGGACCACGTGGTCGTACAGGTCTTGGAAATGGTGACTCATATCCAGCGAAATTGGCACCTGGTTTTGGCGCAGCAGCGGCCCGACCACCTCACGCATGGGCAGCGTGTGGCGGCGCAAAATCACCAACGCCTTGCGCAGCGCATAGCTGTCGTGGTGGATGGCGTCGTTGTTGCGTTTCGGCGAAAACAGCAGATCCTCGAGTTCCTCGACGTCCTCGTCGAGCGCATCGAGGGACACAAAATAGCCGTCGATCAGCACATCGAGCAAACCCCACAGCAGATAGGCGCTGCCCTGAGAAATCAGTTCGGGGTCGCTGTCCCATCGCCCGATGACCTGTTCAAGGTCAAAATCGTCGGCGTCGCGCACCGTGATCACGCCGTTGTGGGTGACAAAAATGGCGATCTCGTCGCTGACCATCACCCGTGTCTCGGGGTGGTATTCGGTCGAATACGCGTTGATGAAAATGTATGAATCGCCAAACTCGATTTTCGGCCGCTGTCGTCCCTTCAGTGCGTCCTCGAGGTGAAACGCGTTGATTCCCAGCACGCGACCCAACGCCTCGATCTCGATTGCGCCCGGATCGACAATGTCCAGCCAGTAGGTGGCCTGAGTGTCGCCGTGCAGACGTTCGAGGTCGTCCAGTTCGACGGAATCGGATGTCACTTCGGTGTTGCGGTAAACGCGCCCTTGGGTCATGACTGAAGTCTAGGGCGGGGTGTTAGCGTACATACATGAGCACTGCCGAAGTCGACGCCTACATTGCGGCGCAGCGTTCGCCTCATCGTGAAACATTGGACGAGGTTCGCCGCAGGATTCTCGAATTCATTCCCGAAGCCGAGCAGGTGATTTCGTACGCGATTCCCGGCTTCCGCGTGAATGGGAAAGTTGTCGCGGGGATCGCGGCGTTCACCAAGCACCTCAGCTATTTCCCCCATTCCGGGCACATCATCGACAAAGTTCCCGAGGCCGCAGCGTACGCCGGCAATGTGGGGACTCTGCGATTCGCCGTGGACGAGCCTCTGCCGTCCGGTGTCATCGAGGGTTTGCTCAACGCCAAATTCCGCGAACTCGAGGAATCGGGTTGGTCGCGGTTCACCGACGCGACGTAACCCCATGACGCACAGTCCGATGTGGTCCCGACGGGTGGTCCTGTGGCTGGGGGTTCTGACCATCATGGCGGTCTTCCAACTGTGGCGTGGTGCATGGGTGGATGGTGGAATCTTTGTGGTGCTCGTCGCCGTCCTCATCATTGACAGGCTGACGCACGGTCGGATCCGCATTTTGCGTCGACCCATTAACCCGCCGAAATGGGTCATCTATGCGGCGCTCGGTGTGCTCGGCACGGTGCTGGTGTTCACGCCGCGTGCCGGAACGTGGGACTTGGTGGCGTTGGTGCTGATCGGTGTCGTCGTGTTGGTGGTGGCGTGGGTTCCGACACCGAAGCGGCGGGAGTTGCCCGATGAGGCGCACCGTCGGTCGTCCGCATGGTGGACGGCATTCGGTGTGGCCTTCTGTGTGTGGGAGGCCTGCGCCTACATTTTCAGCACCCGAATTCCCGGGCTGGAGGACGCGTTCCCCACCGTTTCGGTCCTGCTGGACCCCGTGTTGAGTTGGACCCCCAGCCGAGCCGCATTTGTGGCGCTGTGGCTGTGGGGCGGTGTAATCCTGTTGCGCATCAGGAGTCGACGATGACGTATTGGATCACGGTTGTGGGATACCTTGCCATCATTGTGGGGATGGTTGTGACGGAAATTCGTGCGCGCTCGAACCCGTTCCAGATCGCCCCACTGGAAGACATGTTGGACCGGGTAATGGCGACGCGCACAACCCGATTGGGATTGATCGCGGCATGGTGGTGGTTCGGGTGGCATTTCCTCTTCGGGCCCACCCTGTAACCGAGGTCGAAGCTAGGCCTGGCCCAGCAGCGGCTGCGGGTCGTCGTCGGTGACAGCGGCCATTTCGACGGTGGGGGTTTTTGCCAGTGCGACCCAGTTGAGTCCGCGCGCACGCCACCGGAACAGCGTGTATTTCGCCACTTCTTCGACCAGTCGCGCGCCGATGATTCCATAGAAACCCCAGTCGGTGAATGCGACTGTGGCAATTGCCAAGGGCAGTCCGACGAGGAACGGGCTGGCGAAGTCGGTGATGAGCACGCCGCGCAGGTCTCCGGCGCTGGGCAGGATGCCGCCGCCGTGCAGGCCGTTTTGAACCTTGATGGGTTGCATTGCCGCATTGGCGAGGATTCCGGTGACGATGTAGGTGATCACGAGCGGTGTGACGGTGGGGAACATGCTGGTGACGGCGAACGCTGTGGCCGCGAACAGCACACCGAACACGGCTCCCGAGAGGAACCCGATTCGACGAATCCGGCCGACCCACGCCTCGGCCAAGGCGCCCTCGCCCGCTCCGATGGCGCGACCCACGAGCGCAGTGACGGCGCTAATTAGTCCCAAACTGGCGACGATGAAGACGTTTTCGAGGGCGGTCAAAATGTTTGCCGCGGCCAATGCCTCGTCGCCCAGTTGCGCGACGACGATGTTGTACATGAAGTTTCCGGTGGTCCAGAAACTGGTCTGCAGCGCGATGGGTGCGGCAAGTGTCAGCAGTGGTGCCATGACGAGACCCCACGCGTGCATGCCGCGGGGGACTTCCCACCGTGCGACTCGGTACACGGGGAATGTCTGCGCCCACAGCACGCCGGCCTTGGCCACCGCCGTGATCAGCGTTGCCCATGCCGCACCGTCAATTCCCAGTGCGGGGATCGGCCCCCAACCGAAAACCAGGACCAAGGCGAGCGGCACGTTGAGCGCCACTGTCGCCAGTGTGGCGACCATGGGGGATCGGGGGTGGCCGGCGGAACGCAATGCGCCACTGAGTGCGGCGGCAACGACGGCGAAGGGCAGCGCCAGCATGCTGATCGCGAGGAACGACGAGCCCATGGCGGTGACGCCGGCGGAGGCCCCCGAGAACGCCAACAGTTCGGCGGGGAACAGGGCAATCGGGGTGAGCACTACGAGCGAGAACACGACGCTGGCGACGGTGGCCACGGTCACAATGGCGTTCACATCGCCCAGCTTTCGCGCGCCGAAAGCACGTGCCACGAGGATGGCGACGGATGCGCCGAGAGCACTCAACGTCATTGTGAAGATGAAGTTAATTGAGTTGGCAAAACCCACCGCAGCGATCGCCGTATCGCCCAAATTTGCGACCACGATCTGGTTCGCAAAGTTCAGCACGAGAATCAGCACGAACTCGAGGCTCACGGGAACGGCGATCTGGGTGATCTCGCGCAGTGACGTGGGCAGTGGTGGGTTTTTGCTATATGACATCGTGTGTCAATCTATCGCGGGAACGCGCTCCCCGGTTATCCACAATTCTCATGTTTGCCGCCAGGTGGGCGATTTCGGAGGCAAGGATTGTTCCGCGGGCAAGACAATTTTCGTGGAGCGTGGGTTGTCTTGCCCGCGGTCGTGATTCCTGGCCCACAAATTAGCGCGCTGCTCTATTGTTGGTGCGCTCCGGGCGTTATGCTGAGACCACAACTCAATACGGCCACGAAAATCACTGCGGGAGAAATCACCGCACAGCGGCAGCCCATGGCGCTCGTGCGAATGATTACCGAAGGAGCAAGCCTCCCCGCCAATCTCTCAGGTCCTTGTACCGCAGTGAAATGGCCACTCTGAAAAGTGGAACAGGTGATCGTTCCCGCCGACGGTGAAAACCCCACGGGGTGAAACTCTCAGGCCAATGACAGAGGGGGAGTTCCATTTGCACTATTCCTGTGCCGTGAACTCTGGAGAAAACTGTGTCTGACACCCAACGCCTTTCGCCCCTCAACGCAGTGCACCAGGCTGCGGGCGCCTCGTTTACCGATTTCGCCGGCTGGTTGATGCCAGTCCGGTACAGCTCGGACCTTGCCGAGCACCACGCCGTGCGCGACTCCGCCGGCATTTTTGACCTCTCGCACATGGCCGAAATCTATGTGACCGGCCCCGAGGCGGGCGCAGTACTCGATTTCGCTCTGGCAGGCACCCTGTCCAACATCCCCCTCGGCCGCGCCAAGTATTCGCTGCTGCTCGCAGAGGACGGCGGAATTCTGGATGACCTCGTGGTCTACCGTCTGGGCGAGCAGGAATTCATGGTTGTCGCCAACGCGGGAAACCGTTTCGTCGCAGCAAACGCCATCATCGAACGCGCGAAGGGTTTCGACGCCGTCGTCGACGACCGTTCGGACACCGTCGCCCTGATCGCAATCCAGGGCCCCAACTCTGCGGCAATCGTGGCGGGCATCGAAGGTTTCACCACATCCGAACTCGGCGCCCTGGGTTACTACCGCTGCCAGGCGGGGGAATTCCGCGGCCACGAGGTCATCGTCGCCCGCACCGGATACACCGGTGAGGACGGTTTCGAACTGTACATCGACGAATCGCACGCAGCCGAACTGTGGGACGCGGCCGTCGTCGC
>JBEEON010000059.1:0-3500 GCA_041191625.1 Actinomycetota bacterium
CCGCCGACAACCGTTTCGCGTTCGGCGGCCGCGGGGCCCGGTACCACCTGGGTTCCGCCATCAAGCCGGAATACGATCACAGCGCGACAGTTTTTGGACACCTGGAACGGACGCTGTCGGACATGTTCCCCCAGGCCGGAAAGCTCGAAATCACCCATCGTTGGGGCGGGCCTCTGGGCGTCCCTCGTGACTGGCACGCCCACGTCGCCTACGACCAGGAATCGGGAATCGGCAGCGCCGGAGGGTATGTGGGTGACGGGCTGACGACGACGAACCTTGCGGGACGGACCTTGGCCGATTTGATCACGCGAACAGACAGCCACCTGACGCGACTGCCGTGGGTGGGACACCGCTCCCCCGACTGGGAACCGGAACCGCTGCGATTCATCGGGGCAAACATGGGGTTGATCGGCATGACTGCGGCCGATGCCGAAGAAAACGTCACGGGACGACCCTCGGTCATTGCCAAGTTGCTTGCGCCGTTGACGGGCCACTAACGCGTAGCCTTACAGGGTGAAAAAGTTCCTCGTGCCCGGACTGGGCCGCAGCGTCGGTGTGGCGATAGCCGCCCTCGCGATGGGAACACAAATCGTGGTCTTAGTCGCTGGTTCGCTTGCAGTGGTTTTTCGGGACGAGGTTCGCGACTGGTTGGTGGTCGGAAAATCGGTGCCCACCGCGACGATTGACGGTTACGTTGCCGATGCGGGGATGTCGGCCGCCGGACGGTTCTATCTGTACGTTGCGCACCCCACCCTGCACACGGCGGAAACGTTCGAAGAGTCTTGCCCGATCCGTGAAAAAGGTATCGCCGTCTTGGGTTGCTATGACCCGAATTCGGACACGATACACCTGTTGGACATCACCGACGACACGGTGACCACTCTGGAACCGGTCGTCGCCGCTCACGAGATGCTGCACGCCGTGTGGGCGCGTTTCGATGACGGCGAACGTGCGGCCGTCGGCGCACTGGTCAATTCGGCTTTTGATGCACTTCCGGACGGGTCACTCACCGAACGACTGACCCCGTATCGAACGGTGTCGCCACAGACCCGCGTGAATGAGCTCTTTGCGATCCTCGGAACCGAGGTCTCGGACCTTCCGGTCGAGCTCGAGGAAGTGTACGGACGATACTTCGATCGGCGCGCATCCGTTGTGGCTCTCTCCGATAGGGCCACCGCGGTGTTTGCATCGATCACCTCGGAAATTGCCGACACCGTCGCGGCCATCCAATCCTCGGAAACCGTTTTGGCGAAACGACTGGCGAAATACACGAAGCTGCGAACACAGTTGGACGAAGACGTCGCCGCATTTAACGCGAAAGCAGATACTCCCGGAGCCTTCCCCTCGAGTTCGGAATTCTCTGCGGCGCGTGCGGCATTGACAGAACGGTCAAGAATTTTGACCAAGATGCGTGACAAATACAACGAACTCGTGTCCGCACATAACGACCTCGTTGCCCGGTTATCGGTGTTGAACGCGCAGGCGTTGGCCCTGAATGAGGCACTGGGAATCGACGCGGCCGAATACGCCCCCGTGGAAGTATCCCCAGCAACATAAATTCCCGCGTTATCCGCAGATCGCGAGTGCACCTCGACACGGTTTGGTATTCCTCGGTAGCCTCGTGACATGACAGCATACGATTCGATCATTCGCGTGGACAGCCCCATTGGGCGCATCGAAGTCACAGCCCGTGACGGCAACATCATTGGACTCGATATCGAACGTGACGGGCAGCTTCCCCACGACGGTTCCGCCGAAAACCCGTCACCGGTACTCGCCGAGGCCGCACGACAGTTGCAGGAATATTTCCGTGGCGAACGTCAGGAATTCGACCTCCCGGTGGCCCTGAGCGGAACCTCGTTCCAGTCGTCCGTGTGGTCCGAGCTTCAGGCCATCCCCTACGGCGCTGTGCGCTCGTATGGCGAGGTCGGGGCCGCCACAGGCCGTATGACCGCGGGGCGTGCCGTCGGTGGCGCTGTGGGAGCCAATCCCATCCCCATCATCGTCCCCTGCCACCGGGTGCTGGCCAGCGATGGCAGGATCACGGGATACTCCGGTGGGAACGGCATCCCGACAAAGGTGTGGCTCTTGGACCTCGAAGGAATCCCCCACCGATGACCTCGGTAATTGTCGGGGTCGATGGGCTCGCTCGCTGTGCGTGGAGCGGCACGGATCCGGTGTACCAGGAATACCACGACACCGAATGGGGTGTTCCCGTTCACGGCGACCGGGAAATGTTCGAACGCATCAGCCTCGAAGCTTTCCAGTCGGGACTGTCCTGGATCACCATCCTCAAACGGCGAGACGGTTTTCGCCGCGCCTTCGCCGGTTTTGACCCCGAAACCGTCAGCCTGTTTACCGACGTGGACAGCGAACGACTGATGGCCGACACCGGCATCATTCGAAATCGCGCAAAAATCGAGGCCACGATTCGGAATGCGACGGTCACCGCGGCACTGATGCGCGAGTCCCCCGGCGCCCTGTCGGAACTGATCTGGAGCGTGGCCCCGGCAGACCGCAACGGCCCACCCGCGCAACTGTCCGACGTCCCCGCTATTACCGCGGAATCAAAGTCGCTCGCCGCCGCACTGAAAAAGCTCGGCTTCGCGTTCGTGGGCCCCACCACCGCCTATGCCCATATGCAAGCCGTCGGTGTGGTCAACGACCACGTAGCGGGCTGCCACCGCGCCCAGCACTAGATCGGCTCAACCAAACCGCTTAGACGGCGAGAACCACCGAATCGCCGCGCAGGGACAAGTCAATCCCATGCAACGAGCCCCACGAAATCAGATCGTCGGCCGAAGCAATGTCCGGCATGGACGCCACCAAGGCGCGCACCAACTCGCCCTTGTGCTTCTTATTGAAATGGTTCAGCGCCGCACCGCCATCCTTCGTCACGACCTCCAGATAGGACGACGGGACCGAAGCAGGAACCGGACCCAGTTCGCGGTAACCGCCACTGCGCGCATCCAAAATCCACGGGCTGCCCACACCGGCCAAAACTTCTGTCACAGCGGACGACCACCGGGACGTCATCGAGCGGTCGGCGAGACGCGAGCTCGCGGACAGACGATACGCCGGGATCGCGTCCTGAGCGCGAATGAGGCCCCACAGGCTCGACTGAACCGCAACATGCTCGTGTGCCCACAACCACTGGTCATCCGTCCAGTTTGCCGCGCCCGTCTCGGCAAACAACACACCGGTGTACCGTTCGAGAGCCGGCAACAGAATCCCCGAATCCAAAGCAAGGTTGTGCTCCACCTCGGACACCGACTTGGGGCCCAACTTCAGCATGCGGGCAGCAGCGACCGGATCAGTCCGAGACAGGTGAGCCACAGCATCCGCCGCCTCGCGGCGAAGGGAATCGAGCTGGGGAAAAGATAAGGCGGGGTAACCGGTTCTACCCGGTACCCCGCCCTGAACCTTAGTTTCCGAAGGTGGAAGCAGCAGAAGCACTATTCGGCCAATGCCGCCTGGCGTGCGACAACCATCACGGTGTT
>JBEEON010000060.1:0-4547 GCA_041191625.1 Actinomycetota bacterium
CAGAAAACCAATTTTGGTGAACTTTAGGTGAATAAATCGAGGCACGGCGGGCGGGCGGTTCGCCCGCAATACTGTCCCACAAAACTGTCTAATTAATAGACTGTCCCCTATGACTAATTCCTTCGAAAACCGCACCTCGTATGGCCAAGGCGCACAGGGCGAACCCGTCGCAGCAGAAGCACCCAAATTTGGGCTGATGACCAAGCTTCGCTACAACTTTGACAACTCGCTGTCTCGCAGTGGGTCGTTCGTCGCCTATGTGTTTGTGACCGTGATTGTGCTGTCGGCATTGGTGGCGTTGTTCCGCGAGTTCATCTTTGCGACCCCGCTCGCCGCAGCCCCCGAGGCGAACACCCTGTTTGAAAAGTGGTGGAAGGAATTCACCGGAATTTTGGGCCAAGGCGGCGGGGCGACGTGGAGTGACCGCGTCATCTCGGTGCTGTACTGGGTCATCACCACGGCTGTCACCGCGACCATCATCGGTTTTGTGACGAGCGCGATCACCGGCACGGTCGCCCGTTTGAAGACCGGCAAGAGCCCGGTCATCGAATCGAACCACATCCTCATCCTCGGTTGGTCGAACCGCATCTTCCCCATCCTTAAGGAACTCGCCGTCGCGAACGCGAACGTGCGCAAGCCCCTGGTCGTCATCTTTGCCGACAAGGAGCGCGACATCATGGACGACGAGATCAGCACGCGTGCCGGCGACTTGGGCAAACTGCGTGTGATCACGCGCAAGGGTGACGTCACCAACCCCGGTGACCTGGCTCGCGCAAACGTGGCGGGCGCTCGCTCGGTCATCATCCTTGACGCCGACGAGTCGGGCGACGCCAACATCGTGTCGACCGTGTTGGCCGTGAAGTCGGTCAACAGCAACCCCCAGCTGAAGATCGTGGCCGAAGTCGACGACGCCAACACCGCCGAGGCTTTGACGTCGGCAACCAACGGTCAGGTGCAGACGGTTCGTTCGCACGACGTGATCGCACGCGTGACCGCGCAGGCCTCACGCCAGCCCGGTCTCGCCACCGTCATCCTCGACCTCATCGACTTCGCGGGCGACGAAATCTATTTCTCGCGCATCCCCGCACTCGATGGCCAAACATACGGTGACGCCTTGCTGGCGTTCAACACCGCATCGGTTATCGGGTTCATCGACGCCGACGGCAACACCCGCCTGAACCCGAAGGCATCGACCAAAATCCCCGCGGGCGCACGAATCATCGCAATTGCCGAAGACGACGACAAGGTCGTGTTCACCGGCACCCGCACCGACATCACCGCACGCAAGCGCACCGCTGCGGCCGCGAAGGTGGAACGCACCCCCGAACACCTGCTCGTCATTGGTTGGTCCTCGATGGGTCGATCCGTCGTATCCGAGCTGGCCTCGTTCCTGCCCAAGGGCTCGACCGTGCACATTGTGGCCACCCCGAAATATGTTGATGCCGCCGAGTTGGCTTCGCTGAAGTTCGGTGGAATCAAGGTGACGCATTCGGCGACGACCGGCGACATTGACGAACTGATCGCCGCCGCAGAGGCCAAGCACTATGACGAAGTCATCATCCTCGGTTACCGCAACGCGATCAGTGAAACCGAAGCCGACGCTCAGACCATGTTGACGATGCTGCAGATGAACCAGCTGTTCGCCGATTCCCGCAACAAGGTGCACCCCACCCGACTGGTCGCCGAAATCCTCGACTCGCGCAAGGCCGAGTTGGCCCGAGTGGCCGCGGTGGACGACCTCGTGATCAGCGACAATTTGGCGGCACTGTTGGTGGCCCAGATTTCCGAGAACCCCGCACTGGCGCCCGTATTCGATGACCTGTTCGACGCTGCGGGAGCCGCCGTGAACATGCGCCCCATCGAACACTATGTGCCGTTGAAGAAGACGGTCAGCTATGTCGAACTGGTCGCCGCAGCCCGTGCCGCAGGCGATTCGGCTATCGGTTACCGTGTGGCTGCCGACGCTCAGGCCTCGGCATCGGCCGGCGTGTGGTTGAACCCCGACAAGAACACCGAGTTCACGACCGCCGCAGGCGACACCCTGATCGTCATCGGCAACGTCGAATAGTTCGTCGTCCATCGAGCGGGGCACTCATCACGGTGATTGCCCCGCTCGATTTTTTATACGAGGCGTGTGGATAACTTTCTCTGAGCCGGGCCACCCCCTGCTGAAGTATCGGCATGAGCATTCTCGGGTTTGTGCGCAAAGCCACCGGCGCGGTGGTGTCCGTCGTGGTGGCGTGGGGGTTCTGGAACCCCACCCCGCTGATGGTGTCGGCCACCGAACTGGAACCAGGCTACGTGTCCTCGATTCCCGCACCGAGTGGTGTGACGGTGAGTGGTGCGTGGGGTTTCACAGCGACCCGAGGCGAGGCCGTGGGGTGGGGCCTCGACGCGTCAGGGTATTCGGTGGTGCTGCGTCACACGCTGACTTCGGGCACCATTACCGCGCAACGCACCGCCGTCACCGGGGACGGCACTGCCCGCATCGTGCACTCGCACAACGCCACCGCGATGGCCTACGTCGTGACACAACGCGCCACACCCGGTGACCGAATCATCGCGGTCGACCAGAGCACGATGGCCCGAACCGCCGCCTACACGCTGGGAGCCACCGAGTCGAGCATCACCACATTCACGACCGGTTCGGCCGGAAACGTGGGCTATGTAACCACCGGGTCGAACCCCACCAAGGTGCTGCGGCTGGCGACACCGGCCATGACCCTGCTGTCGAGCGCCACACTCCCCGCCGGGATCGGATCGGTCACCGCCTCGACCCTGTACGGCGGATACCTGTGGTTGTTCACCGGTTCGAAACCCGTCAAAGCCGTGGCCGTCAACCCCACCACGCTCGCCGTCGCATCCACGACAACACTGGACGGGGTGGCAGCCGGGTTAACCTCGCTGACGCTGGTCGGGTCGGTCGCCTACCTGGGCTCGGAATCCGGCGCGGGCCGCATCGTCGCCGTCGACCTTGCAACGGCCAGCGTGGTGGGGACCGTCACCCTGGCGGCCGATGAGGTGGGGGCGCGCCTCGGATTCCTGGACTCGACCACGGGAATGTTGACCGTCGCCACATCACACCTCGGGGGCACGCGGCTTGTGACCGTCGACACCGCCACACTGCGGGTGGTGGGTCGGTCGCTGGCCGATGCCACCGGGAGCCCCTCCGCCGTGTACGGCAGCGGTCGACACGTGTACGTCGCCAGTGCCGCGACACCCACCGCGCTGCACGTGTTCACACGATCCCCCGCGCCCGCCGCCCCGAGCGGCGTGACCGTCACACCCGGGGATGGGTCACTGGGCATTGCATGGACAGCGGCGGACAGCGCCGAACCCGTCCTCGAATACGAGGCGGTCGCCGAGAGCTCCACGGGAACATTCCGTTGCACCACCGCCGGCACGGGGTGCACACTCGCGCCGTTGGCGAACGGCACCGTGTACCGAATCACGGTCACCGCTCGCAGTATTGCCGGCACCGGATCCGCGGCAACCACCTGGGGAACCCCGTACACCGTGCCCGACGGCCCGCTCGAACCGACAGCTATCCGAGGTGACCGCACGATCGAGGTCAGCTGGGTTACGCCCCCGGATGGCGGCTCGGCCATCACCGGGTACCGTGCTGTCGCCGAAGACCCGGCCGGCGCACGCACCGAATGTCAGACCGTGGGACTGACGTGCACGTTCACCGAACTGACGAACGGCAGTGCGTATTCGATCAGTGTGGTCGCACGGAATGCCGCAGGCGAGTCGGTCGCCATCGATGCCGGGACAATCACCCCGGCCACGGTTCCCCATGCCCCCTCGGCGGTCACGACCACACGGGGCGACGGTCGGCTGGTCGTGGAATGGGCGGAGCCGGGCGACGATGGCGGCGACCCCATCATCGGGTACGAGGCGGTCGCACTGCAGGGCAGCGACGTGGTGATGGCACGATGCATCACCGGACCGACCGCGCGATCGTGCGACCTCGTCGGGCTGACCAACGGTCTCGCATATCGGGTCGCCGTCACCGCCGCAAACACGGTCGGAACCAGCGCAGCAGTCAACGGCGGCACTCACACACCCGCCACCACACCAGACGCCCCGACAGACCTTCGGGTTGTGCGTGGCGACCGCAGCGTGACCGCGACATGGACAGCCCCCACGAACACCGGCGGGCTGCGCCTCGACGGATACCTGCTCAGCGCCGTGGCACCCGATGGGACGCAGACATCCTGCCGCACCGAAACCCTGCAGTGCACCGTGACCGGGCTGACCAACGGCGTCGCCTATCGCATTCGCGTCACCACGGCCAACGAGGTGGGCGAATCCCCTGCGACCGACGCAGCGGAACTGGCCCGGCCCGCCACACACCCCAGCGCGCCCATAAACATCGAGGCTCGGGCCACAGATCAGCGCATCGACGTGTCTTGGGCAGCCCCCGAATCCGATGGCGGTGAGCCCGTTCAGGGGTACCGCGCGTTTGCGTTCGACGCGGACGGACTGCTCGTCGGCATCTGCGACACCACCGCGAACGGCTGCACAATCCCCGGATTAGCCAACGG
>JBEEON010000061.1:0-10484 GCA_041191625.1 Actinomycetota bacterium
AAGTTCGTCATCGCGGTAGTAGCCGACCACGAATTCGTCGTCGTCGAACGTGTTGTGCAACAGTTCGCTGCGGTTCGCGAGTCCCACGATGCCGTACGCCAGCATGTGGATATCGTACTGGTCTGACCAGAATGACGGGACGGGTGCGAATCGTGCGGCGACCGCCTCGGCGGTGTCCTCGCCGGCATGCTGTGCTGCGACGACCTGTGCGACACGTTTCGCCGTGTCCGTGGGAATGTTCCAGTGTTCGATTCGACGTTCAATGTCGTCGAACAGGGGGTTGGGGAAACGTGCGACGTCGCCCAAAGCGAAGACATTGGGGACAACAGTTCCGTCCATGCGCAACGCCTGCATTGCTCCGTTTGTCAGAACACCATCACTGAGGTCCAGTTCGTTCCCTGCGAGCCATTCGACGTTGGGGATCGACCCAATTGCTTCGATGAGCACGTTACAGTCGAGGCGGGTGCCATCGTCGAGCACGACGCCCTCGATGCGGTCATCGCCGACGGTGTCCGCGATGCGGCTCGACATGCGCAGGGTGGTGCCCTTTTCTTCGTGGCGTGCGCGCACCCACTTGGCGAAATCTAGTCCGAGGTACCGAGCAATCGGTTCGACGCCCGGTGCGACGATGGTGACATCGCACCCCAGTTTGCGGGCAGTGGCGGCCGTCTCGCAGCCGATGAAGCCGGCGCCATAGACGACGACCTTCGCTCCGGGCGTGAGGGCCTTGCGCAGTTCGATGGCGTCATCAAGGTTGCGGACCGCGTGACGACCCGCCATGACGGGGTTTGCCCACTCGGCACGCTTCGAGCGGATGCCCGTGGCGATGATGAGGGTCGAATAGCTGTGGCTGCGACCGTGTTCGTCGGTAATCGAATTGGTGTCCAGGTCGGCACGTTCGATACGTGTGTTGAGAATCCAGTTGACGTCGGCTGTCGCTTCGCGCTGGGGGAATTGCACGGCCTCAAGCGAGACATCGCTCGCGAGGACTTCCTTGGACAGGGGAGGTCGGTTGTAGGGCGGATAGGGTTCATCACCGAAAGCAGTGATGGGGCCCGTGTAGCCGGCACGACGCAGTGCTTCGGCTACACGGAGCCCACCCATTGAGGCTCCGACAATGATGACGGGGTCGGTCATTGTCTTAGTCGACGATGAAGATCGCCTGCATGGGGCAGATGTCGATTGCGGCTTCGACGTTGCCGCGTTCCGAGTCATCTGCTTCTGCGGTGTATTCCAGCTTGTCGTCCGAGTTGAGGCGGAAAACTTCGGGTGCCTCGAACACGCACTGACCGTAGTGCTGGCACTTGGTCATGTCGACGTCAATTTTGATGGTCATTGCTATTCCTTTTCTTCAACGGTGGAAGGGTAGAGGTCCTTCGAGGGGGTGCGGATTCCGCGGTACTCCCAGTCGCCACCGAGAGCGGTCGAGACGACTTCTTCGGATTCGGTGGGCTGTGCGCCCACGTCGGTGCGGATGGGGGTCGGTCCCTCGACGATGTGGTTGCGCAGCACACCGAGGCCTTCGACCTCGACTTCGACGATGTCACCGGGGAACACGGGGCGGCTGAACGCGGGGGTGCCGCTGAACAGGATGTCGCCGGGGACCAGCGTGATGGTGCGCGCGATGTCGGCGACCAGGTAGTGCATGTCCCATTCCATGTTGTCGGTGTTGTCTTCCTGCTTGACTTCGCCGTTCACCTTGGTGCGGATGATTTTGTTGCGGAAGTCCCAGTCGGTGACAAGTCCGGGGCCGATGGGGCCCAGGGTGTCACTGCCCTTGACGCGCAGCATCGATCCAGCATCGGTGTCGCGGAAGTCGTGCAGACCGTAGTCGTTTCCGATGGTGTAACCGGCGATGTATTCGGCGGCGTCCTCGGGAGCGATGTTGCGGCAGGTCTTGCCGATGACGATGACGATTTCACCTTCGTAGTTCAGCCACTTGCAGCCTGCGGGGCGAACAACAGCAGCGTCGTGCGAGTTGAGGGCCGTGATCGGCTTGTGGAAGTATGTCGGAGCTTCGGGAAGCTTCGTCATGAATTCCTTGGTGCGGCTGTCGTAGTTCAGGTGAACGGCGATGGCCTTGGTGGGCTCGACGGGGGGAAGGTGCAGCGCGTCGACGATGGCGACACGGCGGCCGTCACCGGCGACGAGATCTTCGCCGTCACGGACTACTTGGGTGGGGTACCCGTCCAGAAGAATTCGACGATATTCAGTCACGCGACAGCCTTACATCCTTGGGAAGGGGGAATCCACCTTCGGGTTCATCAAACCACACGTGAACCTGGCCGGTTCCGACCGAGTTTTCGTACTTCGAGTACAGCTCGCCGGGTGCGGTGTTCAGTTCTTCTCCGGTCGCTCCGGCCATCATCAGCCAGTGGCCGAACATGCCTTCGGGGCGGAACTTCATGAACTGAGGCATGGTCTCGAGGATCTGGGCGTGGTCGCCAGCCTGCATCCATTCGAGTCGTTCTTCGTCCGCGGCGCGAGCCTCGGGGCTGAAGATGTGGCTGGGGTCGCTTGCTTCGTGCTTGCGCAGGTCGCGGAGCTTGTAGAAGGTGTGGCTCATGGCGCCCGATGCGAGCAGCAGGACCTTGCGGTCGCTGTCGCGGATGGCTTCACCAATGGCGCGGCCTGCACGCAGGAAGTCTTCGGTGGTCGCGGTCTGTGCCAGCGAAACCGAGATCCACTTCTTGTCCTTCAGTCCGCGGCCCAGGTAGTGCCACAGGTTGATGGTCGCATAGAAGATGGGCAGGTGGTCGTCCTCGATGGGGGTGATCCAGGTGCCGTTCTTTTCGTCGTAGTTCGCCATTGCCTTGGCCAGTTCGGGGTCGCCCTTGAACGAGTAAGGAATCTGGCTCATGCCGCGGGGGAGTTCCTCCGAGGTGAACAGGCCGCTGCGGTGGTCCTGAGCGGTGACGACGAACTCGACGGTGGTGAACCAGTGCGAGTCGAGCACGATCACGGTGTCATAGTCGAGCGTTTCGAACTTGTCGACGCGCATCTTCTCGAGGCCGGGTACGAGCGAGATTTCCATGCCCTCGTTGAGTTCCTTGCGGGTCTCTTCGGGGAGCATGATGGTGGGGACGTGTGCGATCAGTGCCGCGCCAACTACCTTGCCCATTGTTATTCCTTCCATCCGTTGGGGGATACGACGGTGTTCTTTACATCGGCGTAGAAATCGAACGACCAGGTGCCGCCTTCGCGGCCGATTCCGGACTTGCGCGAGCCACCGAAGGGTGCGCTGAGGTCGCGGACGAAGAAGCAGTTCACCCAGATGGTTCCGGCGACCAGCTGCGAGGTCACGTGGTCGGCGTGTTCGCGGTTTCCGGATACGAGGCAGGCTGCGAGACCAAATTCGGTGCCGTTGGCCATGGCAATCAGTTCTTCGTCGGTGCGGAAGGTCTGCATGGTCAGGACGGGGCCAAAGATTTCGCTGGTGACGATTTCGCTGCCCACGGGCGGGTTCTTGAACAGGGTCGGCTTGAAGAACAGTCCACCGAGTTCGCCGTTGGGCTCGCCGCCCCACAGCACTTCGATGCCTTCACCCTTGGCGCGGTCGACGAATCCCTTGATTCGTTCGAAGTGTACGGGGTGGATCTGGGGCCCGATGTCGGTCGAGAGGTTGCGGGGGTCGCCCTGCTTGAGCGTGGCGACTTTGGCGCGGAACTTTTCGGCGAATTCGTCGGCGACGTCTTCGTGTACCAGCACTCGGGTGCCCGAGAGGCAGACCTGGCCGGCGTTGTCGTACTGTTCCACGGCCAGCTCTGCGGCGAGGTCGAGGTCGGCGTCACCGAGGACGATGATCGGGCTCTTGCCGCCCAGTTCGAACGAGAGCGGGGTGAGGTTGTCGGCTGCCGCCTTGGCGATGACCTTGGCGGTGGGCACGCTTCCCGTGAACGAAATGCGAGAGATGCCGGGGTGCGAGACGAGGGGCATTCCCGTGACGCGTCCCAGTCCGTTGACGACGTTGAAGACACCGGCGGGGATTCCTGCCTGCACGGTGAGGTCGGCGAAGAACGAGGCGCTCAGGGGCGTCCACTCGGCGGGCTTGAGGACGACGGTGTCACCGGCGGCCAGGGCGGGTCCGATCTTCCAGGTGGCGAGCATGAGCGGCGCGTTCCAGGGGGTGATCAGTGCCACGACGCCCGAGGGGTCCCAGCTGATGTTGTTGCTGTGTCCGCGGGTTTCGAATGCGGGGTGGTGAAGTTTGTTGATGGCCCAGTCGGCGAAGAAGCGAATGTTCATGGCCACACGGGGCATGACGCCACGGATGTGTGAACGCAGCAGCGAACCGTTGTCCATGGTCTCGATCATTGCGAGGGTTTCGATGTTGGCTTCGACGAGGTCGGCCAGCTTGTGCAGCAGTTCGCCGCGCTTGGCGGGTCCCATTGCGGCCCATGCGGGGAATGCGGCGCGGGCGGCGTCCACGGCGGCGTTAACTTCGGCTTCGCCTGCCTGGTGGATGTCTCCGAGGAAGGTGCCGTCGATGGGTGAGTGGTTGGCGAAGGTGTCGCCGGTGGCCACGCGTTCGCCGTTGATAAAGTTACGCGTGTCGATTGTTGCTCCGGCAACTTCGATGAAGTGCTCCATCGAACCCCCTTGTTCAAATCATTCGGATACTAATGATTTAGATTAGGGTATGAAGTCCCACAGCGCCAGTCCAACGGAAAAATTTTTGGGAGAAAAATCGTGAACACTGAACTCCGCCCCCGCATTGCCATCCTCGCGCGCTTCTCGGACAGCGCCTCGGCACTGCGTCACCGCGCCGTCGTCACAGCCCGCGCCCTGGCCGAATCCGTATGGAACGCCGGCGGAGACCCCATCATGCTGCTCCCCACCGAAGACTCGCAGTGGGCCGAACGCCTGCAGGGAATCTCGGGCGTGCTGATGCCCGGCGGCGGAGACATTCACCCTTCGCTCTACAACGAAGCCCCCGCCTCGGACGCACTCTATGACATGGACTTGCTGCAGGATCAGGCAGACGCATCGCTGGTTCGGTTCGTCATCGACACCGACATCCCACTGTTCACCATCTGCCGTGGAACACAGCTGACCAACGCGGTGCTGGGTGGCAACCTCGTCCAGGACATGGACGTGCACCACCGCAACCATGTGCACACCGTGACGATCGGGTCCGACCTCGAACAGCTGGGGCTTACCGGCGACCAGGTCGAGGCGTCGTGCTACCACCACCAGGCGATTGATCGACTGGGTGACCGCATCACCGTTCTGTCGCGAGCCGTCGAGGGCCACGTCGAGGCGGTGCGTTACGACATCGGCCAGTGGGCGTACGGCGTGCAGTGGCACCCCGAAGACAATGCGGCCGTCGATTCACAGAACGCGGCGTTGTTCCGCCGCTTCATCGACGAGGCCCGCGCTCACGGGCCGTTCGCTGGCTAGTCGTTGCCTTCGATCGACTGAGTGACCTTACGCAGCAGGGTTGCCAGCGTCTGGGTTTCGTCGGCGGTCAAGCCGGAGACAATTTCTTCTTCCATGGCGTTGAACTTGGGGAACAGGTTTTCCATCAGTTCACGACCCGCGTCGGTGAGGCGCACCAACACCAGTCGGCCGTCGAGGGGGCTCTTTTCGCGGGTTACGAAGTCGCGCGCCTCGAGTGTGGTCAACACGCCGGTCAGGGTGGCTTTCGAGAATCCGCCTTCGGATGCGATCGCGCGGGTCTCGATGGGTTCCCACACCCAGACGACCCACATCACAACGAATGCCGTCCACGACAGTCCGCTGGGGCGCAGCACGGTGCGTTCGAGCTGGTTACGCACGGCGGTTGCGCCGCGGAAAATGTTGCTCACGGCGGCGGTGGCGGTGAAGTTAATCGGCAGGCCGCCGAGTTTGTTTTCGACCTGACGCTCGGTTTCGGTGATGGTGTGGTGCCCGGCCAATTGATGCCTCCGATGTATTGCCCGGGCGTGGTGAAAAATCCGGGACTAATTAATTATGCCGAAAACCTTTTCGTAGCCGAATGAATCCGCTACAGTGTTAATTGTTCGTACCCGAACAATCTTGGACTGCCTTACACAAAGGAGTGACGGTGGCATCAACATCTGATATCAACCTCGCCAATCTCGACCTGTTTGAAAACGGTGCACCCTGGGACACCTTCGCAGAACTGCGCGCCAACGACCCCGTGCACTTCAGCCCCGAAGACCCCAGCGAAGGAAGCGGTTTCTACAGCTTCACCCGTTACCACGACATCGTCAAGGTGCTGCGCGACCCCGAAACCTTCACCTCGGAGCGCTTCACCAACCTCGAAGAAGTCGACGCCGAACAGGAAGAAGCACGCCGTTCGCTGCTCGAAACCGACGGTGCACGCCACCGCGCACTGCGCCGCCTGCTGCAGGGAGAATTCACCCCCACTGCCGTCGCACGTTACGAAACCTTCCTCCGCGGCCTGACCGCAACCACCCTCGACGCCGCAATCGCCAAGAAGGAATTCGACTTCGTTGACGAAGTATCGGCCGACTTCCCGATCCGTGTCCTGGCTCGCATGCTCGACGTCCCCGACACCGACATCGGACAGCTGATCCGTTGGGGCAACGAAATGGTCGGCAACACCGACCCCGAACACGCCGCCGTGCTCATGCACTCGGAAGAGTCGGAAAAGTACCGCCTCGTACCCTTCCGCTCGCCCGCAGCACTCGAGGTCTTTGCCTACGGTGACGAACTCGCACGCCAGCGTCGCGGAAAGAACGGCACCGACCTCGTGTCCGTGCTCGTCAATTCGGAACCCTCGGACGGCATCCCCCTGTCCGAGCGTGACTTCCACACCAACTTCCTGCTGCTCGTCGTAGCCGGAAACGAGACCACTCGTCACACCATCAGCCACAGCATGAACTGGCTGATGAACAACCCCGATCAGATGGCACTGCTGAAGGAAAAGCCCGAGATGATTCCCTGGGCTGTCGAAGAATTCCTGCGCTGCGCCTCGCCGGTGTACCACTTCCGTCGCACCGCCACGAAGGATGTCGAATTCCACGACAAGACCATCAAGGCCGGCGACAAGGTGCTCACCTGGTTCGCATCGGGCAACCGTGACGAATCAATCTTTGAAGACCCGAATCGTATGGACGTCACACGCAACCCCAACGAGCACATGACTTTCGGTCGTGGTGGCCCGCACATGTGCTTGGGTAACGCGTTGGCGCGAATCGAGATCCGCATCATGTTCGAAGACCTGCTGTCGCGCGACATTACCCTCGAGCGCAACGGTGACATCGACTATCTGCGATCGAACTTCGTGCACGGCATCAAGCGATTCCCTGTCAAGCTGGCGTAACGCCGCTGACACGACTGTGGCCGCTCCTCCTTGCCGAGGGGCGGCCACAGCTATGTTCGGGGTCGAGGTCAGGGCAGTGTCGGTGCTGCCACTCCGAGGTACGTGCTCAGGGCCTCGACGATCAGGTTGTGATCCTCGCGATCGCTCAATCCGGACACGGTGATGGACCCGATCACGCCGGCGCCGGCAACGGTCACGGGGAACGAGCCGCCGAATTCGGCGTAATCGCGTTCGGGCACGGCCATGAGGTCAAGGAAACTGCGTCCGTCGGCTTTGAGCAGCGCGAATCGGTAGGTGCTGGTGTGCAGCAGGGCGATCGTGTTCCGCTTGCGGCGAGCAAAGTCGATGTTCGCGGGCGTGGTGCCGGCGAGGCTGAATTGGACCACGGTGTTGGTGCCGCGACTGATGTCGATCAGGATGGGCAGGCCGCGTTCACGGGCGATGTCCCGGATCGCCGTGGCGACGTCGAAGGCGATGTCCTCGGTGAATTCGGGGAACACCAGTGCCGCTTCTTGTTGCTGGATGATGTCCAGTTCATTTTCGATGCTCATGCGTGGTCCTGTGCGGGGTTCGGTGCGGTGGTTTCGGGCTGGGTGGTGGCGCTTCCGTAGCTGGTTTTCTGTTCGAACACGTCGACACGGTAGCTGCGGTACCAGCGGTCCACATCGGATTTGGCGACGAGGTGTTGCGGGTAGTTCGCCAGTTCTTTGACCGCGCGGTAGTCGGCGAAGAAGTACATGGAATTTTGGAAGCGGCGGTCGTCCGAGAACCATCGGTCGACGCGCACGAATCCGTCGAGTCCGCGGGCAAAGGCGTCGATTTGGGCGTCGAGGCGGTGGAAGTCGTCGTCGTATTCGCCGGGTTCGAAGACAAAGGAGCAACAGATCATGTCCCCAGCATAGGCGCACGGGACGGTTTAGTGCAGTATTCTGCACTTATGACGTCACCCGAAACCGATGCACCACGGCAACTCGCCAACACAGTCGGTGCCCGCATCCGAGCACACCGCACGGGACGACAGTGGACACTCGACCAACTGGCGGCAGCATCCGGCGTCAGCCGACGCCAGATCATCAACATCGAACAGGGCGCCGTGAACCCCAGCATCGGAATGCTGCTGCGACTCGCGACAGCATTCGAACTCAGCATCGCCGCGCTGATCAACGAACAGGGACACAGCGGGCCGCAACGGGCACAGCCCACAATTCTGTGGACCGGCGACAAAGGCGGCACCGGCACGCTGCTGGCATCGACCGACGCCCCCGACATCATCGAACTCTGGGCATGGCGCATGCACCCCACCGAAACTCACCACAGCGAAGCCCACAACTCGGGCACACGCGAAATCATCCACGTCACCGAAGGCTCCATACGCATGGAAGTCGGGGCCGCAGTCCACGACCTCAACGCCGGCGACAGCCTCACGTTCCCCGGTGACGTACCCCACCGCTACGTCGCGCTCGGCGACACCCCCAGCCAATTCACCCTCGCCGTCCACCAACCAGGAGTCACCCCATGAGCATCGACACAGCAGAGGCGCTCGCCGCCGCCGAAATCTCGGACCACGTCATCACCCAACACCCCAGTTATCGGGCGGTGCTCATCGGAGTCGAAGGAGTCACAGGCGGGCCCTCCACCGCGCTCTCGGAATCGCTGCTCGTCCGTGCCGAACAGCACATCGCCGCACGACTCGACAACCAACCGCTCGAGGATTGGACAGAGTTCCAGGCCTGGCGTGACGCATTCCAGTCGTTCGGCGTGAAACCCCGTGTGGCACGCAGCAGTGCCGAAGCTCTCGTGCGGCGAGCATCCGGAGGCCTGCCTCGAATCGACGTCCTCACCGACATCTACAACGCGGTATCGGTGCTGCACTGTGTGCCCATCGGCGGCGAAGACCTCGACCACTATGCGGGACCGCCCCGGCTCGTCATCGCCGACGGCACCGAACCCTGCGACATGGTCGAATCCGGCGAAATCGTGAACTCGTCGCCCGCTCCCGGTGAAATCGTCTGGCGAGACGACAAGGGCGTCACCTGTCGACGATGGAACTGGCGCCAAGGCGTGCGCACCAGGCTGACCGACACCACCACCCGAATCGTGTTCATCCTCGACGGAATTGGAGACGACGTCGACGCCCGCATCACCGCCGCGGCCGACGAACTCAGCGACGCAATCCAGTCACAGTGGCCCGCCGCAACCATCACGCGACGCGTGCTGCCCGACTAGCCGCGACTGGCTATCGTGTAACCATGCCGCCGATCGCCAAAACCAAGAACGGGTTCCCGCCCCGAACTTGTGAACGATGCGGCCGACCATTCGAGTGGCGCAAAAAATGGGAACGCGAGTGGGACAACGTGAAGTACTGTTCAGAGAAATGCCGCCGCGCATGAGCGCACGGATTCTGTATGTGCCCTTTGACCACCTGAACCGGAAACGCGGCGCGCTGCGCACCGCCACTCCGGGCGTCGACACGATCGTGTTGGTGGAATCCCGCCGCATGACCACAGGTCGACCGTGGCACCCCGAACGATTGTTCTTCCTGCTCTCTTCGGCCCGGCATTTCGCCGCCGAACTGCGGGAGGAAGGCTTCGATGTGCGGTACGTGGTGGCCGACACCACAATCGACGGACTAGAGGCCGTCCGCGCCGAATTGGGGGCGCTGCCCGTGGTCTGTGCCGAGCCCTCGTCGTATCGACAGATGCGCGACCTCACCGCCTGGGGAGCGCAGATGGTCCCCAACGACTTCTTCCTCACATCGCGCCCGTTGTTTGCCGAATGGGCGTCGACGCAAAAGACCTTCATCATGGAGAACTTTTACCGCGCCCAACGACTGCGGCTCGGAATTCTGGTGCCCGGCGGCAAACCCGAAGGCGGTCAATGGAATTACGACGCCGACAATCGGCTGCCGCCACCCAAAAATTACGCGTGGCCGCCCTATCTGGAACACGAGCGCGACGAAATCGACCGGGAAGTCGCGGCTGAACTGGGCCACACACCCACCACAACGTGGGCCACGACTCGCGCCGGCGCACTGCGGCAACTCGAACGATTCATCGAACAGCACCTCGCCGGATTCGGGCCCTACGAGGACGCCATCGCGGCCGACAACTGGGCGCTGCATCACTCGCTGTTAAGCCCGTACCTGAACAACGGCCTGCTGCACGCATCGGAACTGGTGACGGCGGCACTCGCC
>JBEEON010000062.1:0-7914 GCA_041191625.1 Actinomycetota bacterium
CCGAGCTGAAGGCGGCACTCGAGGATGCCCGCCAGGCCCTCGCGGATCGTGCCGCAGCCTATGCGGCAAATGACCTGGTGGCCGCGGCCGCTGCTGACGTAGCCCTGCAGGCTGCATTGGAGAAGGCCATCGAGCTGAGCCAGTAGGCGTGTTCGGAGCTGCCGATTTCGCGTGGTAGACTGGTTCTACCGACGCGGGATGGAGCAGCTCGGTAGCTCGCCGGGCTCATAACCCGGAGGTCGTAGGTTCAAATCCTGCTCCCGCAACTGAAATCGAAAGCCCCTCTTGATGAGGGGCTTTCGTGCTTTCTGGTGGGCGCCTTCCCGCCGCGGTAGGCTCGGCTCATGTCCACCGTGCATACCGTCGCCGCGCAGTTTGCGCCGAACGCTGACGCGCAGTCCAATCTCGCGTTCATTTCGCGCACGGTTTCTGAAAACCCGGACGCTCAGCTGGTGGTTTTTCCCGAATACTCGGCCTGGTTTCACCCAGACCCTCGGACGTGGCGTAACGGGGCCCAGCCGGTGGGCGGAGAGTTCGTTGCCAGCCTCGGAGCATTGGTGTCGGGCTCGGATCGGGTCATCGTGGCGGGATTCATTGAATTGGCGGACGACAAACTCTTCAACGCTGTCGTTGCCGTGTCCTCGGCGGGGGTGCTTGCGCACTATCGCAAACTGCACCTCTATGACGCATACGGGCACCGTGAATCCGACTGGCTTTCGGCGGGGGACCCGGCCGATGGCCCCTCGGTGTTTACCGTCGGCGGACTGGTGTGCGGTATTCAAACCTGCTACGACATTCGTTTTCCCGAGGTATCGCGTCGGCTCATTGATGCCGGTGCCGAGGTTTTGATTGTGCCCAGCGATTGGGTGCCGGGTGATGGGAAGTCGTTGGCGTGGAACACGCTGACCACGGCACGCGCAATCGAGAATGTCGCCTACCTTGTGGCGGCCAACCACGCGGCGCCATCGGGGACCGGCGAATCACGCATTGTTTCCCCGCTGGGTGTGGGCGCGGAATTGGCGGCGGGCGAGGCTGTTGTCTCTGCTGTGCTCGACCGTGACGAGGTTGTGGCGGCGCGCGAGCGGAACCCCGCACTGGCTTTGCGCAGGTTCGACACCGCGCCTCGGTAGCTGGGGATAATCTCGGCGAGAGTGCGAGCGTGGGCCTTATGGTCCGTGCATGAGAAACTCCCTGGGGCTTGCGTCGGTGTTGGCATTAGTACTGGTGTTGGCCGGTTGTGCCGGCGCGCCCGATGACGTCGTCGCACCCGCGGCGGAGCCCGAAACGATTTCGGATGCCAGCACCGCCCCCAACACGGACAGTGGCGCCGATTCCGATGCCACGACCGACGCGGAGTCCGAGGACGAAACCCGCGCCCGTGCCGCATTCGACGCCTATGTTGCTGCCTCCGATGCGGTGCTGCACGAAGGCGGTCGTCACGTCGAGTCGCTGGCCCGTGTTGTCACACCGGAATGGTTTGAGGTCGAAAAATCTGGCTTCGAACGGATCCGTGATGCCGGGCTGCACCAGATCGGCGACACGCTGATCACCGTCACCGAATTGGCGTATGTGGCGCACGACTCGGGGCAAACCGAGGTCGCGTTGTATGCCTGTCAGTCCACCGAAAATCTGCAGATTGTGGACGCCAAGGGTGTGACCGTTTCGGGTCCGGCGACCACGACACTCGTGACGGTTTTCGTCCGCCTGACAGAGTCGACCGCGCTGGTCGATGCCATTTCTCCCGCCGCTGATTCCACCTGGTGCCTGTCGCAGTGAGTCGTGCGCGCGGGGCGACGCTGTACCGGGCAATTGCGTTGGCCGTGTCCTGCGTCATCCTGTTGTCCGGTGAGTCGGCGGCCACGGCCGTCGATACGTCGCTGTGTACCTTCTCGGAAATTAATTCCGGTGCGTGTGTGGTCAACGGGGTCATCAATGCCGACCGGGTGGACCTGATCGGAAGTGGCGAAAGGGCGGGGGTCGACCCGATTGCGGGTACCGACGATGTGACCGATTCGGGCTCCGGGTCCGGCGCGGGTTCGGGCACAGGTTCGGGTGATTCGGAATGGCAGGGGGACTGCACGATCATCGTGCACGACATTCGTGTGTGCATCATCACCCCGGGCGAGCCGGGGTCCGGGGGCGCCGAGCCTCGCTCTGTCAGCGATATTGCCAGTTTCATTCCCCGCCAGCCAACGATGACAATCGAACCCGCCGGTTGGTCGTTCGTGGGACTGCACGTGAACTGTGTGGCCCTGGCTTCGTCACACATCGTGGAAGGACAACTGTGGGGTTCCGCACTGCAGGTCAGATTCACGCCCGTGCGATATCGCTGGGATTACGGCGACGGGGCCGGTGCGTGGGAATCCGAGGCGGGCAAGACCTGGGCGCAATTAGGAGTCGAACCGTGGGCCGTGACCACCACATCCCGGCCGTACCGGCAGGCCGGAAATTACACGATTCGATTGATTGTGGACCATCGAGCGGAGTGGCGTTGGGCTGGTTCCAGCGGATGGCACGCGCTCTCGGGATTTGTCGGCCGAACGGCGCCCTCGCAGAAAATTCGTGTGATCCGGGGCTCCACGGTGCTCGTCGATTCGCCGCGCTGATTCCCACCGACTTCTGAGCCTCCGTTTAGGTTTTTCTTAGGGTTGTGTCGCACAGTAGTGGCATGGCAAACGAGCAGAACCCCACCACTGAACCCCACGATGAGACTCTCGAGATTTCCGGTTCAGAACCCGAAACGTTGATCGCTGACGAGCCGGAACAGCAGGACGCAACCGCGGAACCCGCGGAGCCCGCTGCGCCCGCCTCGAAGTCGGTCTCGTTCACCGCAGCCGCCACCGTCGCCGTCGTGTGTGCTGTCGTCGGTGGTATCGCCGGCGGTGCGATGTCAGCAGTCCTGCTGGGTGGCAACACAATCTCTGCCGTTCCCTCGACCGTGACCGTCAATGACACGGGTTCGGTCTCGAACACCACGGGCGTTGCCGCCACCGCCATGAACTCGGTCGTGACTATCGAGGTTTCCGCGGAATCCACCGGCGGTTCGGGTAGCGGTGTGATTGTGTCCGAGGACGGTTACATCGTCACCAACAACCACGTTGCATCGATTGGTGCGGGCGACGACACTGCGACCATTCGGGTCACGCTGGCTGACGGCCGCCTCTATGAGGCAACCGTGGTTGGAACGGATCCCATCCTGGACCTGGCTGTGTTGAAGATCGACGAGGCGGGTCTGACCCCTATCAAATTTGCTGACTCTGACGCCCTCAACGTGGGCGACCACGCGATCGCCATTGGCGCCCCGCTGGGTCTGGCGGGTACGGTCACCGAGGGAATCGTTTCGGCCCTCAACCGTTCGATCTCCATCTCGGCCAGCGGTGATGAAGGTTTCAACTTTGATGTGCCCGGATCCGAAACAGTCACGGTTGCGCAGGACCTCTCGCTGCCCGTCATCCAGACCGATGCGAGCATCAACCCGGGTAACTCGGGTGGTGCGCTGCTGGATTCCGAAGGCCGACTCATCGGCATCAACGTGGCAATCGCCAGCCTCGGCAGCTCCGACGGCTCGGGCGGAAACATCGGTGTCGGTTTCGCGTTGCCATCGAACCTCGTCCAGCGCATCGTCGATTCCCTGATCGCAGACGGCAGTGCCACACACGGTCGCATCGGCGCCATGGTGGGCAGTGTCACCGACAACACGGGTGTCGTGGGCGCTGTTGTCTCGGACGTCGAATCGGGTTCGGCAGCCGCACAGGCGGGCCTGGTCTCCGGTGACGTCGTGACGAGCTTCGGGGGCGTGCCCGTGCGCGACCAGGTCGACTTGACCGCTCAGGTCCGTTCGCACGAGCCGGGGGACACCGTCGACATGGTCGTCGTCCGTGATGGTGAACAGGTTGCCCTGTCGATAACCCTGGGAAGCCTGGGCTAGTCGGTTCCACACGCGTAAACTTGACGCATGGCAACTGACAGCGACCACGGCGGCACCGATCTGCTGGACCGGGAACTCGAACAGCTCCTCAACGACGAGCTGGCCGAGGACGGCGACCACGACAAGTTCTCGCACTACGTACCAAAGAACAAGATTGTCGAGTCCGCTGTGACGGGAAAGCCCGTGCGCGCCTTGTGCGGAAAGAAGTGGACGCCCAATTCGAACCCCGAGCGGTTCCCCGTGTGCCCCTCCTGCAAGGAAATCTACGAAAAGATGCGCGACGAATAGTCGCAGGGTCATGACGTCCGCACTACATACCGACCGGTACGAGTTCACGATGCTCGACCCCGCATTGGCGAACGGTCGCGCACAGCGCACCTGTGTGTTCGAGGTTTTTGCGCGCCGATTGTCGGGCGGTCGCCGCTATGGGGTCCTTGCAGGGACCGGCCGTGTTCTCGACGCGATTGATAATTTCCGTTTCGATTCCGACACCTTGGCCTGGTTGCAGCACAACCGGATTGTGTCGGCCGACACGTTGGATTTCCTGTCGAGCTACCGTTTCACTGGCGATGTTCGAGGCTATGCCGAGGGTGAACTGTATTTCCCCGGTTCGCCGGTGCTCGAGGTCGAAGGCTCGTTTGCTGAGGCCGTGATTCTCGAGACCGTAATTTTGTCGATTCTGAACTATGACAGTGCGGTGGCCACGGCCGCGTCGCGGATGGTCTCTGCTGCCTCGGGTCGACCGATTGCCGAGATGGGTTCGCGTCGCGCGAACGAGAACGCGGCGGTCGCGGCTGCACGAGCCGCCCACATTGCCGGGTTCACGTCCACCTCGAACCTGCAGGCGGGTCGCGAGTGGGGGGTTCCCACGATGGGAACCGCGGCTCACGCCTTTACCCTGCTGCACGATTCCGAAGAGGAAGCGTTCCGTGCGCAGGTCGCCGCATTCGGACCCGGAACGACGCTGCTGGTGGACACGTTCGATATTCGCGAGGGCATCGAGACCGCAATTCGTGTCGCGGGCACTGGTCTGGGGGCTGTGCGTATCGACTCCGGCGACCTGCCGTCCCTGATTGGCGAGGTGCGCGAACAGCTGGATTCACTGGGGGCCACCCGCACGCGCATCACGGTGACCAACGATTTGAACGAGAACACTATCGCCGCGTTGCGCGGCGCCCCCGTCGACTTCTTTGGGGTCGGCACCTCGGTGGTGACCGGCTCGGGTTCCCCGGCAGCGGGCATGGTGTACAAGCTGGTGGAGCACACGAACGATGCGGGCGAACGCGTGTCGGTAGCGAAACGTTCCCCCGAAAAGCAGAACCCCGCAGGCCGCAAGACGGCGCTCCGTGAAATCGTGGACGGCACAGCGACCGCGGAAATCGTGGTCGTGGGGGATTCGGTCGGATCCGTTCCGGGTCGACCACTCGTGCACGAGCTTGTGGTGGGTGGGGCAATCGATTCCACTCATCGCGGAGCCGACGGTGTGCAACGTGCCCGTGAACACCACGCCACGGTTATAGCGGAACTCCCGGTGGACGCGTTCCGTCTGTCGGCGGGCGACCCCATCCTGCCCACAATTTTTCGGTGACACGCTGGGTAGGCTGTGACTGTGAATCGTAATGCTCCGATCGGAATCATCGACAGTGGTGTCGGTGGTTTGACTGTGGCACGCGCTGTGATCGACCAGCTGCCCGGTGAGTCGATTATTTACGTGGGGGACACGCATCACGGACCGTACGGCCCACTGCCGATTGCCGAGGTTCGGGAGCACGCATTGCGCCTTCTCGAGGATTTGGCCGACCGGGGTGTCAAACTGCTCGTAATCGCGTGCAACACGGCGAGCGCGGCAATGTACCGCGACGCAAAGGAACTGTTCGAGCGCAAGCGTGGAATCCCCGTCATCGAGGTCATCCAACCCGCAGTGCGCACTGCGGTGCAGCGGACTCGGTCGAAACGTATCGGCGTGATTGGCACCCAGGGGACCATTAATTCGGGCGCCTATCAAGATTTCTTTGTCGCTGACCCCGACATCACGATTACGGCGCAGGCCTGCCCGCGTTTTGTCGAATTCGTGGAAAGCGGTGTCACCAGTGGCCCCGAACTTTTTGCGGTCGCCGAGGACTACCTTGCGCCGCTGAAGGACGCACAGATCGACACCCTGGTGTTGGGGTGCACGCACTATCCGTTGATTTCTGCGGCAATTCAATACGTCATGGGGCCCGAAGTGCAGCTGGTATCCAGCGCTGACGCGACCGCTTTCGAGGTGTATCGCACCCTCGTGAGCCACGATTTGTTGGCGGATGCGGGCGCTCCCGTCACACACGTTTTTGAGACCACCAGCCCCGATGAGGCCCGCTTCCGCGAGCTGGCGCACCGGTTCTTGGGGCTCGAAGTTTCCCGGGTGGAACAGTTCCCCACCGGCGTAATCGATTTGTCCGCACTCCACAGCACCGAACAGGAATCCGAATGACCCGCGCCGATGGCCGTACCAATGCCGAGAACCGTCCCGTCACCATCGAGCGAGGCTGGTCGACTCAGGCCGAGGGCAGTGCCCTGATTTCGGTGGGTAACACCAAGGTGCTCTGCACCGCCTCGTTTACCAATGGCGTTCCGCGCTGGATGGTCGGTAAGGGCAAGGGTTGGGTCACCGCGGAGTATTCGATGCTGCCCCGTTCGACGAATTCGCGCATGGACCGTGAAAGCGTCAAGGGAAAAATTGGGGGCCGCACCCACGAAATTTCGCGACTGATCGGTCGCAGCCTCCGTGCTGTTGTCGACACCAAGGCCCTTGGTGAAAACACGATCGTCATCGACTGTGACGTGTTGCAGGCCGATGGTGGCACGCGAACGGCAGCCATTACCGGGGCGTATGTGGCTTTGGCGGATGCCATCGAGTGGGGCCGCGCTCGCGGATTTATTGGCAAGAACGCCAAGGCTCTCATCGATTCGGTCGCTGCGGTCAGCGTGGGAATCATCGATGGCGAGCCGATGCTCGACCTGCAGTACACCGAGGATGTTCGTGCCGAAACCGACATGAATGTGGTGATGACCGGTCGCGGACTGTTTGTCGAGGTCCAGGGCACCGCCGAGGGTGCACCCTTTGACCGCACCGAATTGGGTTCGCTGCTGGATCTCGCGGCGATCGGTACCGACGCTTTGACTCGTATCCAGCTGCCCTCGCTCGGCTCTGAATAGTCTGCGCATGTCCGAGACCGCTGTGACCGAGACCACTCGAACGCCTGTCGTCGTTGCCACTCACAACGCTCACAAGGTCGAGGAAATCGCCCGCACCCTGAAGCCGCTCGTGGGGGCTCGTTTCGAACTGCGCAGCTATGACGGACCGGAACCTGTCGAGGACGGTGACACGTTCGAGGCCAATGCGCTGATCAAGGCGCGCGCCGCCTTCGAGCACACCGGATTGGCTGCACTCGCCGACGATTCCGGAATCGTGGTGACCGCGTTGGACGGTGCACCCGGCATCCGTTCGGCCCGGTATTCACCGGAGGGCACGGACGCGTCGAACCGTGACCTGCTGCTCGCAAATTTGGGTGATTCCGCCGACCGTTCCGCGAAATTTGTGTGTGTCGTCGCGCTGGTGACCGATGAGTACGAGATCACGGTTCGGGGCGAATGGGACGGCTCGATCACGTCGGAGGTTCGCGGCACGGGTGGTTTCGGTTATGACCCGATCTTTGTTCCCGCGGGGGACACGGTGACCGCGGCTGAACTGTCGCCGCTCGAGAAATCGGCGCTGTCGCACCGTGGGCGCGCCTTGGGTCTGATCGCACCGCACATGCTGCGGGTTATCCCATCGGGTTCGGCTCACGCACTCGACCCCGAGAACGCCACCTCAGCGGAGTAACCCGGATGCCTGAATCTCGGAAACTGGGCGCGCTCATCGGCATGATGGGTCCCGCCATGGTTGCCGGTGTCGCCTACCTGGATCCGGGCAACGTTGCCGCGAACATCACGGCCGGCTCTCAGTA
>JBEEON010000063.1:0-8952 GCA_041191625.1 Actinomycetota bacterium
ATTCGTCGATCGGAAGATGGCGTGAACGACCCAGCGCGCCCAGCACGGTCGCGAGGTTCACCGCCCGGCGAGAAATGTGCGGGGGAAGCGCCTCGAGGATTTCGGGGTTGGTGACCGCTTCGACGAGCAGGGCCGCGGCCGATCGGGCGCTTTCCCGTGGAGCGCCCTCGGGACGTGCCTCGTTTCGTGCAGCAACCCGACTGATTTCATCGCTGCGCAGTCGGCGACGCAGTGATCGGAGCGTGAGCGAATCAAAGCGTGTGAATGGCCCCCGCAGCAGTGCGTCGACGGAGTCGACTGTCACGGCAAAACCAGCCATGCCGATCCCGACCCCCACAATGGTCAGAAGGTCGCGCACGGCGGGGTGATCGCGCAATGGACGACCGGTGGTTTCCGCATAGGCGGGGATATTCGCCGAGACCAGGTGAGCGATGAGGGCTTCGGCCTGGGAGCCGCTGCGCACCACAACCGCCATCTCGTCGAAACCCACACCGTGCCCGTGGCGCACACGCAGGTGACGGGCGATCGCGTCGAATTGGCGGACCGCCGAGCTGCCGACACTGTGGCGGATATCCACGGCCGAGCCTCGATACGGGGCTTTGCGCACGGCGGGATCGCCCTGCTGCCCGATCCGACCAGTGAATTCCGCGACAAGTCGCGCCATAACGTCGTCGCCGATGTACACCGATTCGAGGCTGATGTCGGTCACCGTTTCGGAGGACAACGCGCGGCCAAAGCTGGCGCTGTCGCCGCCGCGGAAGGACGTGGTGGCGGTATCGGGGTTGCCGAACGCGACCACCACGATGCCCCGGGCGGCACATGTTTCGATGAGTCGCCACTGCAACGGTGACAGATCGTGGGCGTCGTCAATTGCCAGCATGGTCAGCGGACCAAAGATGGTGCGATGTGTTTCAGCCGTCGCCGACGAAATCACATTGATCGCACGAATGAGGAGCTCTGAAGGGTCAAGGTCGTTCGCGTGGGACGCACCGAGTAATTCGGGGACGGACGCGAGGAACCGCGCCGAGGCCACCCACTCGGGTCGATCCGTGGAACGACCCAGTTCGGCCAGTTCGGCGAACGTTATGCGTTCGTCCGCGCATCGGGCGGCGAGGTCACGCAGCTGGGTACGGAATTCGCGCAATGATCGGACGTCGTAACCCAAGGATTCGGGCCAGTATCCGTCGACGCCATCGACGTGTTCACCCGCGAGCAGTTCGGCGAGCAACGCATCGTGCTGACCACCCGCAATCAGTTTGATGTGCTCTGAGCCACCCGACGCCGCGACAACAACCTGATGCGCAAACGACGATACCGACCTCGCCAACGGCCCATGCGTCGGGGCGCCCACGGCGAGCGCCACGCCATCGCGCAGCAGGGTTGCAGTGCGCCGCGTCGACGTGAGTACACGAACAGAATCAGCGCCCGAACGCTCTGCGGCGTCCACCACCAGTGCCGTCAGCGTGGCTGTCTTGCCCGAACCCGCTGCACCCCACACCCGGACGTGACCCCGGCGGGCCGCATCAAGCACCGAATGCTGCGAGGCATCGAGCTGAAACGCGGGGTGGCCGAAGGTCATAAACCTAGGCTACCGAGAAGCACCGACGTGAAACCCTGCGACATGGAATACCCTAAAGCCATGGATATTCGCATTGGAATCAAGCACGCTGGCCGCGAACTGTCGTTCGACACCAACACCTCTGCCGCCGACGTGACCGCGCAACTGCAGACCGCTCTTGCCGCACACGGAGTGCTGACGCTGACCGACACCAAGGGACAGACCTACGTGATCCCCGCAGAGAACGTGACCTACCTCGAAATCGGCACCACCCAGTCGCGTCCCGTGGGGTTTGTGTCGTAACGACCCCTAGGCCGACAGGCCCAAGGAATCCAAACGGCGAGTGTGCTCGCCAATCAGGTCGGTGAACACAGGTTCCACGTCATCCACATCAGACACTGCGACCTCGTTGTGCACCAACGCGCTTTCGGCCATCAACATGGTGTCGCCGACGAGACGACGAGCCCACATCGCAAGCACCGGCCGAACGTGCGGATCCGCCTCGATTTTGCGTTCCAATTCGGCACGCAAAATGGTGACCATATCGTCCGACTTCAGTGCACCCACCACGTCGGCGCGAATCGAAGCCGGCAGGCCCTCGGCCAACCGACGCCAAAAATCTTGCAAGAACGACATCGTCACCCACGTGCAGGTCACACGTTCGGTCCAGTTCTGGCCGCGGGTGCGTCGCTCGAATTCCCTGGTCGGCTCGATGAACGGGCTCATGGCCTCGACCCGGTCCACACCGAGTCGGTCCAAAACTTCGACCAACGTCACATAGCGACGGAACGACTCGGCCGCGACAACCGCGATCGCGCTCTCGGTCTCGAGGTCCTTCGAGTCGTGTGCGTGCCGCGCCAGCGACTCGGCAAAACGCAGGAACAGGTAGGCGCACTGACCGATGAACACGGCAGGCTGTGGCGCGAGGTCGGTGAACTCGACCCGGTTACCGGGATCGACGTCATCACGCGAACGCACTGTCGGAGATTCGACGACACGTTTTTTACGCCACAGGTTCAGAGCCACCCCCTAATCATAAGGATGTCGGTGGGGCGCGGGTAGACTAGGGAGCATTAACCAGACAGGTATTTTTGTGACTTTTCGTGACCTTGGTATCGATTCCGATATCGCCGCAGCCCTCGCAGAGAAGGGCATTCTTGAGCCCTTCCCCATCCAGGAACAGACCATCCCGCTCGCCCTCAGCGGCCAGGACATCATTGGCCAGGCAAAGACCGGTACGGGCAAGACTTTTGGTTTTGGCCTCCCCCTGATTCAGCGCCTCGGGGCGAATCCCGAACCCGGCGTAAAGGCTCTGATTGTGGTCCCCACTCGCGAGCTCGCCGTTCAGGTAACCGAGGACATGGTGCTCGCTACCAGCAACCGTTCCACCACCGTCGCCGCCGTGTATGGCGGAAAGTCGTACGAGGAACAGGTTGACGCCATCAAGGCGGGCGCCCAGATCATCGTCGGTACCCCCGGTCGACTGCTCGACCTCGCCGGTCAGCGTCTGCTGTCCTTGGCGCAGATCGAGGTCATGGTTCTGGACGAGGCCGACCGCATGCTCGACTTGGGTTTCCTCGCCGACGTCGAGAAGTTGTTCGCACAGACCCCGGCGGACCGTCACACGATGCTGTTCTCGGCCACCATGCCCGGACCGATTGTTGCGTTGGCTCGCCGCTTCATGTCGAAGCCGATCCACATCCGCGCACAGGACCCTGATGAGGGACTCACTCAGGCGAACATCAACCACATCGTGTACCGCGCCCACAACCTGGACAAGGACGAGGTCGTCGGCCGCATCCTCATGGCCGAGGGTCGCGGTAAGACGGTGATTTTTACCCGCACGAAGCGTTCGGCGTCGAAGGTCACCGAGGAACTGCAGGATCGCGGTTTCCAGGCCGTTGCCGTACACGGAGACATGAGCCAGGAGGCCCGTGAGCGTTCGATGGCGGCATTCAAGGCCGGCAAGAAGGACGTCCTCGTCGCAACGGACGTCGCCGCCCGCGGTATCGACGTCGACGATGTCACCCACGTGATCAACTACACCGTCCCCGAGGAAGACAAGACGTACCTGCACCGCGTCGGCCGTACCGGTCGCGCTGGCCGCACCGGTACCGCTGTGACCTTTGTGGACTGGGATGACCTGCACAAGTGGGCACTGATTGGCCGCGCACTCGACCTCCCCCTGGAGCCCGTCGAGACGTATTCGTCGAGCCCCCACCTGTACACCGACCTGAACATTGCGCCGGGCACCAAGGGCCGCCTCGTGTCGACCCCGATCCCTCGCGCAGAGAAGGCCGCCGGTCGCGCACCTCGTTCGGGTGACCGTCCCGCACGCAACACTCCGCGCGAAGATGGTTCGTCGGAATCCCCCGCACGCGAGGCAGGCAAGCCGCGCAACCGCACCCGTCGTCGCCGCAGCAGCGGTGGCGGCACCGAAACTCCCGCCAGCTAGTTCACCGAACTCACCCTCCACCACAGTTAGGAAGACCCAATGTCGCGTCAGGCCCTCATCAACACTCCTCGCATCGATCTGCGTTTCGGCGCGTCGCCGATTCACCGACTGGACCGTCTGACGGAACACTTGGGCGGCAAGGTCGAACTGTGGGCCAAGCGTGAGGACATGAACTCGGCTCTGGCATATGGCGGAAACAAGACCCGCAAGCTGGAATACCTGGCCGCTGATGCGCTGGCTCAGGGTTGCGACACCCTCGTCTCGATCGGTGGAGTCCAGTCGAACCACACCCGCCAGGTGGCCGCCGTGGCCGCAAAGCTGGGTCTGAAGTGCGTGCTCGTCCAGGAACACTGGGTCGAGTGGGACGAAGTGAACTACGAAAAGACCGGCAACATCTTGCTGTCCCGCATCATGGGCGCCAATGTGCGACTCAACGATGCCGGCTTCGACATCGGGTTCCGTAAGTCGTGGGAGGACGCCCTGGCCGAGGTCATCGAACGTGGCGGCAAGCCGTACGCGATCCCCGCGGGCGCCTCGGACCACGTTTTGGGCGGCCACGGTTTCGCCGGTTGGGCTTTCGAAGTGGAAGACCAGGAAGCAGAATTGGGCTTCACCTTCGACAACGTCATCGTGTGTTCGGTGACCGGTTCCACCCAGGGTGGAATGATTGCCGGTTTCGCCCACAGCAACCGTGCCCAGGATGTCATCGGTATTGATGCGTCGGCCACTGTCGAGCAGACCTGGGAACAGATCGCTCGCATCGCCCGACGCACGGCCGCCGGTATCGAGCTGGGCCGCGAAATCGAGGACAACGAGATTGTGTTGTTGGACCGCTGGCACGACGACATCTATGGCATCGCCGGACCCCGCACCATCGAGGCAATCGAGCTGGCAGCACGCATGGACGGCATGATCACCGACCCCGTGTACGAAGGCAAGTCGATGGCCGGCATGATCGACCTCGTTCGTGAAGGCTACTTCCCCGAGGGCAGCCGCGTTCTGTACGCCCACCTGGGTGGTCAGCCCGCAATCAACGGCTACACCACCGCTTTCGGCTACTAGTCGCCCTGACGAGGCGCATGCGCGCGCCTATGCTGGTTATGTGATCACCACCACACCCATTCGAGTCGTTTTCCTGCTGTTCTATTTCGAGGCATGGGATTCTCTCGACGAGGTGTACCGCCGCATGGTCGCCGACCCGGGTTTTGACCCCGTTGTGGTCACAATTCCACGCAAACTGACCGGCGACGAAGAGTTTGGCGACGAGCACAAGGTCAGTGCGTTCCTCGAGGAACGCGGCATCCCCCACGAACGGTTCGCGTACACGGACGACACTGTGGGACTCGCACGACTGAAATCGTTGCGCCCTGATTACGTGTTCCTCAACTATCCCTGGCAGCGCAATTACCAGGAAAGCTATCGCGTCGAGTCCTTGGTGACCTTCACCAGGGTGTGTTACGTGCCGTATTTCTCGCTCTACCTGGTCAACGAACCGGGTGTGGACGGTGTCGCACCACACCAGTACACCCAGACAACACACCAGTTGGCGCACCTGCTGTTTCTGCAGGACGGCTCGGTCGTCGACGCACTCAACGCGCTGGAGCCCGGAAATTCGAGGGTTCTCCTCACGGGCACGCCAAAAATCGATGCCCTCATCCGTGCCGGATTCGAGGCCGAGCCGCTGTGGCCCATCGAACGTTCTTTGCCGACCGGTGAAACGCCGTTCCGCCTGCTGTGGGGACCCCACCATTCGTACGGGCAACGTTGGCTGAACTTTGGCGTGTTCACGGAAACCTGCGAAGCAATGTTGCAGTGGGCCGAGCAGCACCCCGACGTGGACATTGTGTTGCGCCCGCACCCGTTCATGTGGGGCACGCTCGTCGATCGCGACCTCATGACCCCGGAACAGGTTGCGACGTGGCGTGCACGCTGGGACGCCCTGCCCAATACCGCGGTCGATGTGAACTCCAGCTACCCGCGGCTTTTTGTGGGGGCCGATGCGCTGTTCACCGACGGCATCTCGTTCATCGCCGAATACCCGCTGGTGACAGGTAAGCCTGCCATTTTTTGGGAAAAACCTGACCACTGGGCGTTCACCCCGCTGGGCGAGTTGGCCGCGGACACCACGCTGCGTGTCACGAACATGACCGAATTTGACGAGGCGGTCGCCGCCGTTCGAACCCATACTGCGGCGGATCGGTCATCACACATAGCGACGCTCCGCGACACCGTGAGCCCACACCCCGGTCAGGCCGCGCGACTCATCGTCGAGGCTGTCCGTGCCGACCACCAGGCCGGCTAGCGGGTTACAACGCTCGAGCCCACTGCACGGAAGCCCCCGAGGCCTGGGCGACAATCCGCTCCAACATTTCGGGTGACGTCGTGTGCGCACCCGGCGACACGGGCTTCATCCCCCGCCCGTGATAATCGCTGGACCCCGTCACGATGAGCCCCAATTCCGCCGCAATAACCCGCAGCCGGTCACGGCCATAGGGCGTGTTTTCTTCGTGATCGATCTCGACCCCGGCGAGCCCGCGGGCCGTCAACCGCGCGAAAATCCCGTGCACCGCCTCGTCCCCCATTTCGGCGAAAGCCAGCGAGGTGCGACCCAAGGTCCACGGGTGGGCCATGATGGGGACTCCGCCCGCAGCACGGACGAGCTCAATGGCCCGCTCGACCGTGGGGGCGTAATGGCCCACGTAATAACGGTCGTTGTCGGCGGACAAAATCGTGTCAAAGGCTTCGGAAATCGAGTCGACCACACCCAGCGCCTGTAGTGCTCGCGCCAAGGTGGGCCGCCCCAACGTTCCGCCCTCGGTGTGAAATGAGTGCACGAATTCCCGCGTCATCTGCGGATAATCCACGGAAAGCCGGTCGGTCATCGCATCGAGGCGCCAATACCGGTCGTCTCGGATCTGTGCGCACTCCGCCGCGAGCGCCGGCTCGTCGGGGTCAAACAGGTAGGCGAGCATGTGAACGCTGCCCCCGGGAACCGTCGCCGACAGCTCCATCCCCGGCACAAACGACAGCCCCGCATCGGCACACGCCTCGGCGGCCTCGGCCCACCCCTCGGTGGTGTCATGATCGGTCAACGCCACCACATCGAGCCCATGCAGTGCGGCCTGCTCGATTACCGTGCGCGGCGACTCGTTCCCATCCGAACACGTCGAATGCAGGTGCAAGTCGATCAGCGCGTCACTCATATTCTCAGTGTATTCAGCGAACCCGTGTCAGACTTGTCGCATGGCAGAAGACAAGCCCTCGGGGAACGAAAATCGTTCCACCACCCCGCTTTCACCCGAATTTCGGGAATTCATTGGGGCAAACTGGGCGAAATCCGCCGAGCTGCAGGTCAACTCGGATCAGTCCCCCTATGCGGCCACTCGGCGTGCCCGTTTGGCGGAACAGATTCCCGGCCTCGCCCTCGTGATACCTGCGGGCAGCCCCAAACAGCGCTCCAACGACACCGACTACCCGTACCGCGCGCACAGCGCTTTCTCGTACTACACCGGCTGGGCGTCGGACACAGTCCCCGGAAGCGTGCTCGTCATCGACGGCACCGGCGCGGACACCACGACAACCCTGTACTACCGGTACCCCGCCGGTCGAGGCACCGACGAATTTTTTGCGAACACCGAGGTGGGCGAATTCTGGATCGGACCCCGCCCCACCCCCGACATCGTGTCGGCCGCTTTGGAGATCCGCTGCGCCCCGATCGACGAACTCGACACCGCACTCGCGGGACTGCGCGACACCGCAGCGGCGGCCGTGATCCGCGAGGCAGACCCCGGGCTCACCGCGCGCCTCGATGACATCCGGGCCGACCTCGAAGCCGCTGTGGGCCGCGACGCCGAACTGGCCCGCATCGCCAGCGAGATGCGACTCGTCAAGGACGACTACGAGATCGTCCAGATGCGTCGTGCCGTCGCAGCAACCGGCCTAGGTTTCGCGGACGTGATCGCCGACCTGCCGAACATCGTGGCACACCCCCGCGGCGAACGACTCGTCGAAGGCACCTTCAACCGCCGCGCACGGGCCGACGGGAACACGGTCGGCTACGACACCATCGCGGCGAGCGGGCCGCACGCCTGCATCCTGCACTGGACCCGCAACGACGGCCCCGTGACCCCCGGTGACCTCATCCTGTTGGACGCCGGTGTGGAACTCGACAGCCTGTACACGGCGGACATCACGCGCACGCTGCCCATTTCGGGCACATTCACGGACGTTCAGCGCGAGGTCTACCAGGCTGTTCTTGACGCCGCCGATGCGGCCTTCGCCATCGTCCGCCCGGGAATCGTATTCCGCGAAATTCATGCCGCGGCGATGGCCGTGATAGCCGAACGCACCGCCGCATGGGGTTTCCTGCCCGTCGGCGCCGCGGAATCGTTGCGACCCGAACTGCAGTTCCACCGCCGTTACATGGTCCACGGCACCAGCCACCACGTGGGAATCGACGTCCACGACTGCGCCCAGGCCCGCCGCGACATGTACATGGACGGGGTTGTCTCCGAGGGGATGATTTTCACCATCGAACCGGGGCTGTATTTCCAGCCCGATGACCTCAGCGTGCCCGCAGAGTTTCGTGGAATCGGTGTGCGTATCGAGGACAACATCCTCGTCACCGCCGACGGGGCCGAGAACCTGTCCGCGGGTATCCCCCGCACAGTCCCCCAGGTCGAGGCCTGGGTTCAGGGTCGCTAGACGTTCAGTGGAATCGAGCGGTTTCCGCGGGGTCGTTGAGTGTCGATGACCCGGTCGACGAGTTGGTTGAGTGCGACAGAGGCCGCATCGGTCTCACCCCGCGAAATCAAGGGACGACCCTCGTCACCCGATGTCCGCAGAGCCTCGGACAGGGGAACCTGCGCGAATAACGGAACATCGAGTCGCTGCGCCACATCGAGCCCGCCTCCGGTCCCAAAGATGTTGTGAACCGTGC
>JBEEON010000064.1:0-45472 GCA_041191625.1 Actinomycetota bacterium
GACCAGCTGCCACGAGAGTTCGGCAATGATGTGCGCGGGATCCGACACGATCGACCAGACTTCTTCCCAGAAGGGGAGCCCTTCGGTGTGAGCAGCTTCGGCGAGAAAAAGGTTCATGCCGACACAGTACCGCTATTGCGAATAGTTCGCAATAAGGCTAATCGAGCAGCAGCGCCGGCTCTTCCACAATCGACGCAATATCGGCCAAGAAGCGGCTCGCAACATCGCCATCCACCACACGGTGGTCAAAGCTGGCACCCAACGTCGTCACATACCGAACCTGGACCTCGCCATCCACCACCCACGGCTTCTGCTTGATCGTGCCCAGCGCCACAATCGACACCTCGCCCGGATTCAAAATCGGAGTACCCGTATCCACACCAAACGAACCCAAGTTCGTAATCGTGATCGTGCCATTCGACATCTCTGCCGGAGTCGTCTTGCCATCACGCGCGGTGACCACCAACTTCTCGAGCTCCACCGCCAAATCGCGCAACTTCAGCGACTGCGCCTCCTTGATGTTCGGCACAATCAAACCGCGCGGGGTCGCCGCCGCGATACCCAAATTCACATAGTGGTGGACCGTAATCTCGGTATCCGACCACGACGAGTTCACCGTTGGGTTCCGCTGCACAGCCCACATCACGGCACGCGCCATCACCAGCAACGGCGACACACGGACACCCGCGAAATCGGGCGAATTCTTCAAACGCTTGACGAACTCCATGGTGCGCGTGGCATCAACATCAACAAACACCGACACATGCGGGGCCTCGAACATCGATTTCACCATCGCCGACGCAATCGCCTTACGCACACCCTTCACGGGAATGCGCTCCTCGCGCTCGGCAGGCCACTCCGGGGTCTCGATGTTGCGGAACACCGTCGTCACCTCGGACTGACGAATCACATCCTCGCGCGTGACCTCGCCGTTCGCGCCCGTGGCCACACAGTGCGCCAAATCGACCTTCAGCTCCTTGGCCAACTTACGCACCGGAGGTTTCGCCAACACCGTCGTCGCACCCACCGGCACAGCCACCACAGGGGCGGGAATCGACGCAGCGGCCGCAGGCGCCGGAGCCGATTCGGGGACCGAAACCACGGGCGCAGTGCGCTGGCCGCGGCGCGAAACCGCGTGACCCTGCGAACCGTAACCCACCAAAACGGGCTCCGCCTTCTCGGGCGCCGCAGCGGGCGCGGCAGCCGAAGCCGCAGGTGCCGCATGCAGCGGGGCGGGCATTGCGGCATCAGACTCGGCCTGGATGATCACCGTACCCACGGCAACCGTTTCACCCTCCTGCACCAACAACGCAGAAATCGTTCCCGCAAACGGGGACGGCAACTCGACCAACGACTTCGCCGTCTCGATCTCGACCAGCACATCGTTGATGGCCACAACGTCGCCCACCTTGACACGCCACGACACGATCTCGGCCTCGGTCAGGCCCTCGCCCACATCGGGAAGCAGAAAATCAACAATCGCCACGATTACTCCTAATACGCCAAAGCTCGGTCAACCGCATCGAGGATGCGATCAACGTCGGGCAGGTAGGTGGACTCAAGGTTCGCCGGAGGGAACGGAGTATCAAAACCGCTGACACGCTGCACCGGTGCCTCCAACGAGAAAAACGCACGCTCCGACACCGTTGCCGCAATTTCCGAACCAACGCTGACATTGCCCGGGGCTTCCTGGGCAACGATCAGGCGACCCGTCTTGCCGACCGACGCCACAATCGGGTCGTAATCAATCGGCGACAACGAACGCAAGTCAATGACCTCGAGCGAACGGCCCTCCGTCGCGGCCAGCTCGGCAGCGTCCAACAACATCGACACCATCGCGCCATGACCGACGAGCGTGGCATCCGTACCGGTGCGCACAACACGGGACTGGAACACCGGTGCGGGAGTCTGGGTCACATCGACCTCGCCCTTGGGCCAATACCGCGCCTTGGGCTCCAAGAAAATAACAGGATCGTTCGACGCAATCGCCTGCTGGATCATGTGATACCCGTCGCTCGGCGTCGCCGGCGACATCACACGCAAACCGGCTGTGTGCGCGAAATACGCCTCGGGGCTTTCCTGGTGGTGCTCGACCGCACCAATGTGTCCGCCATACGGAATACGGATAACCACAGGGAAGGCCTGATCGCCCTGGTGCCGCGCAGTCTGCTTGGCCAACTGGGACACAATCTGGTCAAAGGCGGGGAACACGAACCCATCGAACTGGATCTCGCAGACGGGACGGAAGCCGGCCATCGCCAAACCAATCGCCGTGCCCACAATGCCCGACTCGGCCAACGGGGTGTCCAAGACGCGGTTCTCGCCGAACTCCGCCTTCAACCCCTCGGTCACACGGAACACGCCACCCAAAGTGCCGATGTCCTCGCCCATCAGGATCACGCGATCGTTATCCTGCATCGCTTTCTTCAAACCCAGGTTGATGGCTTTTGCCATCGACAGTTGCTCGCTCACACTGCACCCCCAAACGATGCCTCATATTCGGCCAACCACTGCTGCTGTGCAGCCATCAGCGGGTGCTCGTCGGTGTACACGTGCTGGAAAATCGTGTCCGCAGACGGAGCAGTCAACGCCAGAGTCCGGGTGCGGATATCCGCGGCCAGGTCCTCACCCTCCTGCTTGACCTCTGCAAAGAAGGCATCGCTTTCACCCTTGGACTTCAGGAACAACTCGAAGCGCGCAATCGGGTCACGCTGACGCCAATACTCCTCTTCCTCCTGCTTGCGGTACTTGGTGGGGTCGTCACTGGTCGTGTGAGCACCCAAACGGTAGGTCTGCGCCTCGATCCATCGAGGGCCCTCGCCCGCACGAGCCGTGTCCAAAGCATGACGGGTCACCGCATACGAAATCAGTACGTCGTTGCCATCAATCTGGTACGAATCAATACCGAACCCTTCGCCGCGCATGTACAGCGGGCTGCGAGACTGACGCTCCACGGGAACCGAGATCGCGTACTGGTTGTTCTGCAAGAAGAACACAAGCGGGGCCTGGTAGCTCTGTGCGAAAACCATCGCCTCGTTCACATCGCCCTCGGACGACGAACCATCGCCGAAGTACACCATGACCGCCTCGTCGGAATCGACCGCGCCGGTGCCCACCTTGCCATCAAAGTTGAGGCCCATCGCGTAGCCCGCGGCGTGCAAGGTCTGAGTACCCAACACCAGGGTGTACAAACGGAACTTCGAATCGTTGGGGTTCCAACCGCCGTTCGTCACACCGCGCAACAGCTCGATGATGTGGATGGGGTCGATCCCGCGGATCCGCGCAATCGAGTGCTCGCGGTACGAAGGGAAGATGGTGTCCTGGGGGCGCGAAGCAAAAGCTGAACCCACCTGGGCGGCTTCCTGGCCAAGGCTGGGAATCCACAGGGCGAGCTGGCCCTGGCGCTGAAGGTTACCCGCCTCGATGTCGAAGCGGCGGGTGACCACCATGTTTCGGTAAAAATCCTGCAATTGCTCGTCGGAAAGGGCATCGACGAGCGGACGGTACGGGGCAACGCGGTCGTTATCGACCAGGGTTCCCTCCGTCGTCAACAGCTGAAGAGTCGCGTCGGTATACGGCATAGAGCCCAATCTATCCCTGAAATACCCCACTCAGTAGTTACTGAGACACAATCTCCTGCGCGATTCTTAGGAGAACATCCACAGATTCAGGCTCGCCGATGGTGATACGGATGCCCTCGCCCGCAAAGACTCGGGTCACGATTCCACCCTGCTCGAACAATTCCGCGACTCGGGCCGTGTCCTCGCCCGTGGGCAACCACACAAAGTTGCCGTGCGGCCGCGGCACCGACCATCCCTGGGCGACAAGCTCGCGCCACACCCGGTCACGACGCTCACAAATATCGGCCACAACCGCCATCGCCTCGTCGTTGTGGTCCAAGACGGCGAGCGCCGCGCGTTGAGCCTGTTCCGTCACCACCATGGGGATAGCGGTCGACGTGGCGGCCTGCAGAATATCGACCGGCCCGATGCCGTACCCAATGCGCAACCCGGCCAGGCCGTAGGCCTTGCTGAAGGTGCGCAAGGTGACAACGTTGGGGTACTGGCCCTTGATCTTTTTGCCGCACACCACCTCGGGGTCGTGCGAGAACTCGGCATAGGCCTCGTCGAGGATTACGAGAACAGAGGCGGGAACCTTGGTCATGAAGTCGTGGAATTCCGCCGTGGTCACCGCGGCGCCGGTGGGGTTATTGGGGGTGCACACGATCACCACTCGCGTGCGATCGGTGATCGCCGCGGCCATGGCGTCCAGGTCATGACGGTGATCGGGGCCGTTGGGGACCTGCACGCGGCGGGCGCCCGCCACAGTGGTCAACCACGGATAGGCCTCAAACGAACGCCACGCAAAAACCACGTCGTCGCCGGGTCCGGCGACAGCCAACACCAGTTGGTACAACAACGACACAGAACCGGCACCGACAATGACCTCGTCCACATCGCACGACCACATCTGGGCGAGGCGCTCGCGCAACACTCGGGACGTGGATTCGGGGTAGCGCAGAATCGTTGCCTGGTCGATGGCATCGAGCACGTACTGCGGGGTGGGGAACGGGTTCTCGTTCGACGACAGCTTGAACGCGTCCGCCGCCGCGGGTCGACCCTGTTTGTACGCAGGAAGCGCGCGGATTTCGGGGCGGATCTGGATTCCACTGTCGGCGTTGAAAAGGTTCACCCTGACAGCCTAAACCTGCTGGCTGTCGTGGTTTAGGGTTGAGGTCATGGTTCGTTTAGTCGTAGGAATTCTGATCAACGCAGCCGGCCTGTGGGTTGCCGACTTCTTTGTCGAAGGCATCAGCATGGTGCCCTTCGGTCCGGGCGATAGCGACCTGGTTCTGACCTACCTCGTGGTGGCGCTGATTTTCAGCATCGTCAACGGCGTGATTGGCACATTCATCCGCATTGTGGCCTTCCCCATCTATATCCTCACCCTGGGTCTCGTCGCCCTGGTGATCAACGGTTCGTTGTTGCTGTTGGTGGCTGCGATCTCGGATGCACTGGGCTTCGGACTGATCATTGACGGCTTCGGTTGGGCCGTGCTGGGTTCGCTGGTTCTGTCCCTGTGCAACTGGATCCTCGGTGTCATCATTCGTCCGGTGATGGGTCGCCGCTAGCCCGAGCCTTCGGGTGCGGTGCGGTTTACCGCCGAATACAGCGTCGCGGTGCCCCGGCCGTAGCCCTGCCAGCGTCGCAGCACGGTGTCGACAAATTCGCTGGGGTGGGAATCCACTTCGCGCGCCGTGACGACGTAGCCCGCCGCGGCATGCGCCCCCATCAACCGTTCACCCGCCGGTGACGGCGCAAGCCACGTTTCACCCCTGCCCTGACCGGGATGTCCGCCCAACGCCACAACGGGGTCTTCTAAATGTTCGAGGTGGATCATGGGAATCCCACGAGGCGCGGGCAACAGCTCCAGCGGTGTACCCGCCGTCACAATGCCGCGGACGTTCCATTCGTCGGTGTTTGCCAATGCCACCGCCACCAGTCCGCCCTGGGAATGGCCGGTCATGAGTATCGGGTTTTCGGGCCCCACCCCGGCGCGCCTCAATGCCTGTGTCACGGCGGTCAAGGAATCCGATTGCTGGCTGGTCGCCAACGAGAGGTTCGAATTCATGGCGAAAGGTTTCGTTGGGTCGACAATCGCATCGGTGCCCGCGATGTAGACCTCGAATTCCGCGGTCGCACCCGAGCCATATTTTTCGATTCGAATTCGTTCATCGCCGGTCGGTATCCGCGCCACACGCTCGGCAACAGTGCGCGGGGGCAGCACCTCGGTTGTGCTCGATTCGGTGACGACCACCGCACCGGGAGTGGAATTGGTGTGGGGAATCAACGGCATGACGACCGATGACACATGCCGAAGCCCCGTGATGGCCTCTCGCGATGTACCCGCCAACACCGCAGTTCCCAGCGTCACCGGCCATGCTGCCGGAATCGCAACCGCGGTGGATCGAAGGGCGGCGACCCGGTCGAATTCGCGGGAGTCCATGACCATCGCCATGTTCTCGAGTACGGCAATTGCATCGGCCAGCTGGGTGGCCACGGCATTCAATCGTCCCGCAATGATCCAGACCGCCGTGTACTGCGCTGACGCATACACTCCACCGGACTGGGCTTGGGCTCTGGTGATTTCGCGCAATGCCATCCGCAGTTCCGCCACGATTCCCGTCACACATTCCGTGGTAAACGCCAGACGGGACCGACCCACCACCACAACCGTCACGCAGGTCCACCCGGAATAAGCCCCAGACCCAATGCCTGTGCCTGTGCCTGTGCCTGTGCCTGAATCCTTGACTCTTCGACCGTGGCTTCCCGTGCCAACGCACACAGTTCCTGTGCCCAGAGCTCGCACTGTTGGTCAAACGCTTCCCGGCTGGGGCCTTCCCACCCGTCGTGATCGATGGACCGCCGCACCCACACCGCCGCATCACGCAGCGCGGAATCCAGACCGGACGCGTCCCCCCAACCGTTGAGCATGGTTGCACCTCCCACCGGCAGGATGACAGTTCGTGCACACCAACACCGGAACAAGTGCGTGCCGTGCGGATAACCCCACCTGACTCCACGACTGTGGAAAATACGAGAGAATTAAGGCATGAGCCTCTCTGTACAGCCCCTTTCTCCCCTCGACGGCCGCTACCGTGACTCGGTCAGCGACCTTGGCGCCTTCCTCTCGGAGGCCGGACTGAACCACGCACGCGTGGAAGTCGAAATCGAATGGCTCATCCACCTGGCATCGAAGGGTGTTTTCGGCACCAGCATCACGGCACAGGAAACCGCCGCACTGCGCGACGTCGTAGCCAACTTCGGCGACGCCGACGTGGCGCGGATCGCCCACTTCGAAGCCACCACCCGCCACGACGTCAAAGCCGTCGAATACCTGGTGCGTGAACACCTCGAACGACTGGGCCTCGGGCGTCTCGCAGAGTTGACCCACTTTGCGTGCACCAGCGAGGACATCAACAACCTGTCGTATGGCATCACCCTGAACAAGGCCGTGCGCACCGTCTGGCGCCCCGCCGTCCAGCAGGTCATCGACAAGCTGGCGGAACTGTCCCGCGAATACCGCGACGTCCCCATGCTCGCCCGCACCCACGGCCAGCCCGCAACCCCCACCACTTTCGGCAAGGAATTGGCGGTATTTGTTCACCGCATCACAAGGCTCGTCGACAGCGTCGACCAGGTAGCCCTCACCGGCAAGTTCTCGGGAGCCACCGGAACGTTCTCGGCACACTATGCGGCCGCCCCCGAAATCGACTGGGTCACCGAATCACGCGAATTTGTCACCCACCTGGGCTTGGAGTGGAACCCGCTGACCACCCAGATCGAATCGCACGACACCCAGGCGCAGATTCTGTCGCGCATCGCCCACGTCAACCGTGTGCTGCACAACCTCTGCACCGACGTGTGGACGTACATCTCGCTGGGTTACCTCACCCAGATCCCCGTGGCCGGCGCCACCGGTTCGTCGACGATGCCCCACAAGGTCAACCCGATTCGTTTCGAGAATGCCGAGGCGAACCTCGAACTGTCGAACGCACTGTGCGAATCCCTCGCATCGACCCTCGTCACCTCGCGCATGCAGCGCGACTTGACCGACTCGACCACCCAGCGCAACTTTGGTGTGGCTTTGGGCCACGGCCTGCTGGCGTTGTCGAACATCTTCCGCGGACTGCACGAAGTTTCGTTGAACCGTGCGGCGCTGTTGGCCGACCTGGACGACAACCAGGAAGTGTTGGGCGAAGCTATTCAGACCGCGCTGCGCGCCGAACGCGTGGCGGGAACCACCAGCATTGACAACCCGTACGAGCTGTTGAAGAACCTGACCCGCGGCCAGCGTCTCACGGCAGCAGATCTGGGGTCGTTCATCGATGGGCTCGAAATGAGCGACGCCGGCAAGGCACGTCTGCGCGCCTTGACCCCCGCGACGTATGTCGGGGTTGCCGATTCGCTCGTCGACTACCTCGGGTAATACTACGCCGTACTGAACCCGCCGAGAGGTCGAGGGGTTCCGCCGGAATTCCCTGGCCGCGTGTTAGTCGTGGGCCGATTCGCCCTCGTTCTTGGGCAGTGTGGGGCTGATTGTCAGGACGATCATCGCCAGCACCACCAACGACGTGATGAAGAACAGGCCGCCGAACACAGCCGAGAACGTCAGGTCACGGGTGACCATCAGCGTGATGACTCCGATGAATCCGCCGATTGCCGCGGAAAGTCCGATCAGTTCTGCGGGGCGAGTTTTGTCACGGTTAGCCATGTTGTCGTTCCTTTGCTGCTGTTCGCACGCTATCGATGTGCGCCAGGGTGGTGAACACTCCCATAATTATCGCCCATGCGCCGATGACTCCGACGATGGCGATTTCCGCTGAGGCGGCGATGCCGACCGCGACGGGGAGTGCCAGATAGATCAGGGTGCCGCGCAGGTTGGTGATGGCGGGTCCGCGCATCCATTGCAACAGCGAAATGGTTGCGACCAGTGCGATGACCAATGGCACGGAGGGCTGCCATCCGACGGTCAACAGAATGACGGTGCCGGCCACCACGATTACTTGTGCGCCGAGTGTGAGGACGTGTCGACCGGTGGCAGTCACCAGTCCGCTGACCACCGACGCGGCCGAGATGACGAGGTAACCCCACACACCCAAAGCGAGCGCGTGATGCTGGGTGAAGGTGATCACCATGCCCACAATGAGCCCTGTTACGGGGTAGGCCAGAACCGCAGCATGCGTGAACAGTTCTTTACGGGTCACAATTACCTTTCGACCCTTTCAGCATAAACCCGTTAGATTTGTGCCATTTCCGAGAAGCGCGAGAACCCGCCCTCGAACAGTACGGTGAGTTCTTTGGTCTGACCGTTTCGGTGCTTGGCGACGTGAAGGATGGTGTCGTTTGCGTTTTCCATGGCCTGATCGGCATAGGGGTCGCGCTCGAGAAGGATGACGATGTCGGCGTCTTGTTCCAGCGAGCCCGATTCACGCAGGTCGGACAGCTGAGGCTTCTTGTTTTCACGGTTTTCGGAACCACGGTTCAGCTGGGACAGAGCGATGATGGGCACACCGAGCTCTTTGGCCAACAGTTTCAACGATCGAGAGAATTCCGATACTTCCTGCTGACGGCTTTCGACCTTTTTGCCGCTGGTCAACAGCTGCAGGTAGTCGATGACGATCATCTTCAGGCCCGTTTGTTGTTTGAGCCTGCGGCATTTTGACCGGATTTCGACGAGTGTCAGGTTGGCGCTGTCGTCAATGTACAGCGGGGCCTGGTTCAGCTTGGCGTGGACCTTTGCGATTTCCGACCAACCGCGCTGATCGATGTTGCCGCTGCGGATCTTGTTCAAGTAGATGCGGGTTTCTGCCGACATCAGACGCATGGCGATTTCGCCGCGCGACATTTCCAGCGAGAAGAACACAACGGATTGGTCGTGCTTCACCGATGCGCCACGGGCGATGTCCAGTGCGAGTGTCGATTTACCGATACCGGGTCGTGCGGCGATGAGGATGAGCTGGCCGGGCTGGAACCCGTGGGTGAGTTCGTCGAGTTCGCGGAAGCCTGTCGCCACACCGGTCACACCGTCGTTGGTGTTTCCTGCGGCGCGTTCGATTTCATCGACCACGTTTTCCCAGGCTTCGCCAATTTTGACGGCTTCCTGTGATTTCGCGCCTTTACCGATGTTAAAGATGTCGGCCTGGGCTTCGTCCACCAGTTTGACGGGTTCACCTTCAGCGGCGTAGCCCAACTGGGTGATTCGAGTTCCCGATTCCACGAGTTTGCGCAGAATTGCCTTGTCGGCGACGATTTCCGCGTAATAGCCGGCATTTGCGGCGGTGGGCACAAAGTTGATCAGCGTGTGCAGGTAGTTTGCGCCACCGATTTTCTGCAGTTGGCCGGTTTTCGTCAATTCGTTGGTCACGGTGACGACGTCGGTCGGTTCGGCACGACCAAAGAGGTTGACGATGGCGGTGAAGATGATTTCGTGCTTGGGGAGGTAGAAATCGACGGCCTTGACGTATTCCATGACTTCGCCGACCGCGTCCTTGGACATCAGCATGCCGCCCAGGGTGCTCATTTCGGCACTCACATCGTGCGGGGGAACGCGACGTTCGCCGGCGGGTTCCTCGGCGAAGTCCATGTTCGGTTCTAACACGTGTGTCCTTTGATTGGTGATGCGGTGTATGTCGAGTGTCTCAGATGGCTCCGACATGACCCAATAGGGGCATAGAGTGCCCCGCACTTTTGAGGCTAGGGGCAGAGTTTCCACCACGCAAACAGACCTGTGGATAAGTCTGTGGTAAACCTGTTAAACACGCCGCACAACCTTGTGTAAAACCTGTGGATAGTTGTGGACAAACGGTGGCCAGTTTTGCGACAAACGCGCTCTGACCGCGACTTTTATGGTTTCACACAATGTGGAAAAGAATGTTTAAAGTTGTGCTTGAACCTTTAACTTGTCCCCAAGGTTTTGGCCGAAAAACGCCCGGACCGAGTACAGAAAAGGGCCCGTGGAACGAATCCCACGGGCCCTCCACGCCTCGGAAATTACTTTGCAGCAACAACCTTCAGTGCGATGTTTGCGACGACACCCTCGTGAAGCTTCACGGTGGCCTCGAACGAACCGGTCGACTTGATCGCGCCGGCGATTTCGATGGTGCGCTTGTCAACCGAGCCAACACCAGCAGCAGCAATAGCGTCTGCGATGTCACCGGTCTTGACCGAACCAAAGAGACGGCCTTCGGCGCCAGCCTTCACGCGAACCGTGACGGGCTTAGCCTCGATAGCAGCCTTCAGAGCCTGAGCGTCCTCAACCGACGCGAGTTCGCGTGCGGCACGAGCCTGCTTGATGTCTGCAACCTGCTTCTCGCCACCACGCGACCACGCTACTGCGAAGCCCTGGGGAAGAAGGTAGTTACGTGCATAACCGTTCTTAACCTCGACGACGTCGCCGGCTGAACCCAGACCCGAGACCTCGTTGGTGAGAATAACCTTTGCCATGATGTTCCCCTATCGTCCTGCACCGGCGTAGGGAAGAAGAGCCATTTCACGGGCATTCTTCACTGCGCGAGCGATCAGGCGCTGTTCCTGAACCGAAACGCCGGTAATACGACGCGAACGGATCTTTCCGCGCTCCGAGACGAACTTACGGAGAGTTGCGACGTCCTTGTAGTCAATGACGTCAATCTTGATGGGGCGTGCGGGGGCAGCGGTCTTCGCTCCCTTTCCGACGCGGGGCTTGCGGCGGTCGCCGCTTGCTTTTCCAGCCATAGTGATTTCCTTAGAGTGAAAGTTGTTTAGAACGGGGTGTCGTCGGGGTACGAGTCGCTAGCAGCGGGCCATGCCTCTGCTTCGGGCTGACCCCATGCGTCGCCGCCAGCAGGCTGCGAAGCCCACGAGGACGAATCGCCGCGAGGCGCTGAGCCTCCGACACTCCGGGTAACGTTTGCGGTTGCGTAGCGGAGCGAAGGACCGATTTCGTCGATCTCGAGCTCGATCGAGGTGCGCTTTTCGCCCTCTTTCGTCTCGTAGGAACGCTGCTTCAGGCGGCCCGTTGCGAGAACGCGCGAACCCTTCGTCAACGAACCGGCGACATGCTCGGCGAATTCACGCCACACGCTGGCACGAAGGAAGAGCGGCTCGCCGTCTTTCCATTCGTTGCTTGCGCGGTCGAAAGTGCGAGGGGTGGACGCAATGGTGAAGTTCGCCACTGCAACACCACCCTGGGTGAAGCGAAGCTCAGGGTCGGCCGTGAGGTTACCCACAACCGTGATGACCGTGTCGTTCGCCATGTCCCTACTCGGCTTCTACTGCGGGGGCGGCGGCGGCTGCAGCGATACGTGCAACTGCCTCGTCAGCGCGAAGAACCTTGGTACGCATGATCGACTCCGACAGGCGGAGCTGACGCTCGAGTTCCGCAGTGGTCGCGGGCTCTGCGGTGAAGTTCACCACAGCGTAGATGCCCTCAGACTTCTTCTGGATTTCGTAGGCAAGACGGCGACGGCCCCAAATGTCGAGGCTTTCGACAGAACCACCATCTTTGGTCACAACCGAGAGAAACTTCTCCAAGCTGGGCTGAACAGTGCGCTCATCGACCTCTGGGTCGAGAATCACCATCAGTTCATAAGGATGCATAGATAACCCACCTCCTCTGGACTCAACGGCTACAGACGTTCTGTAGCAGGAGGGTTAACACCTTGTGCTGCGCACACGAATGCGCAACTTTCCAAGGGTACAGGTGTTTTCCGCTTAAGACAAGCGGGAGTTCGCCCACTCCTGCAGCCGGAGCGTGGCCGTCGCCTCGTCGAGGGGGCCCTCGTCCAGTCGCAGGTCCAACAGGAAACGGTAGGCCTCGCCGATGATGCGCCCCGGACCGACACCCAGAATCTGCATAATCTGATCGCCGTTGAGGTCGGGGCGAATTGAATCCAGTTCCTCTTGTTCCCGAATTTCGGCGATGCGTCGTTCGAGGTCGTCATAGGCGCCGCTGAGCTTTTCGGCTTTACGACGGTTGCGTGTGGTGACGTCGGCCCGGGTGAGAATGTGCAGTTGCTCCAACGCCTCGCCCGCATCGCGCACGTACCGACGAACAGCCGAATCGGTCCAACTCGAGTCGCTGTACCCAAAGAACCGCAGGTGGTGTTCGATCAGGTGGGACACGCGATCGATCGTGTCATTGTCGAACCGCAGGGCGATCAGTCGCTTCCGCGCAATCTTTGCCCCCACAACGTCGTGGTGGTGGAAACTAACGGCGCCACCCGCCTCTACCTTTTTGGTGGCCGGTTTACCGCAGTCGTGCAGCAGTGCGGCCAAACGGCCCGCAATATCGGGGTTGCGCGCCCCGTGACGGGACTGCTCAATTTCGATGTACTGGTTGACGACGGTGATCGTGTGTTCGTACACGTCCTTGTGGTGGGCATGTTCGTCGACCTGCAGTTTCAGTGCGGGAAGTTCGGGCAGCACCAACTCGGCGATCCCCGTATCCACCAACAAACGCAGACCCGGTTCGGGATGAGCCGTCGCCAACAGCTTGACCAGTTCTTCGCGGACCCGTTCCGCAGAAATGTTCGCAATCGAGGCGGCCTCGGACGTCATCGCGGCCACGACATCGTCGTGGGGTTCCACACCCAGTTGTGACAGGAAACGGGCGGCGCGCATCATGCGCAGCGGGTCGTCGGCAAACGAGTCCACGGCGAGACCCGGAGTGCGCAGCACCCCCTCGAGCAGGTCGTTCAAGCCGTTGCGCGGATCCACAAGGTTCAACCCCGGAAGGGTCAACGCCATAGCGTTCATCGTGAAATCGCGACGAATCAGGTCGCCCTCGATCGTGTCACCGAACGTCACCGACGGTTTGCGGGTCTTGCCGTCATAAATATCGGAACGGTAGGTGGTGATTTCCACCAGTTCGCCGTGAACTCGTGCCGCGATGGTGCCGAATTCGCGGCCGACATCCCAGGTGGCCTCGGCGATGGGCGAGACGATGCGCAAAATGTCGTCGGGGCGAGCATTGGTGGTCAAATCGAGGTCCGTGATGGCGCGGCCGAGGAACGCATCCCGCACCGGTCCGCCCACCAGAGCCAGCTCGAAACCCTCGTGGGCAAAGCGTTCTGCCAAGGATTTCAGTGGTTCTTCGGTCGAACGGGTTGTCAGGTATTCCACTGCATCTGCCACGCTCTTCATAACGCCACAGTCTAGACTTACCACCATGTCGACGGTCGTTTCGCGTATCCGCGCGGCTGCCCGAGTCGCCACCACTGTGGCACTCATCGGGGCGGTCTCGGGTCTTACCGTCATCCCCGCAACGGCCGCCGGGGCGGCGGCAACCCCCGGTGCGTCCAGCATGGGAATTGTGTTGCCGATCCTCAGCGAACCCAGCGATCAGTTGATGACGCAGGCGGAACTGATCGAGGCGACCTCGGCGACAGGCGAATTCACCGCGTTGGCTGACCTGGCCGTCGAATATGACGTCACGGTGGCAGTCGACAGTCGAATTTTGGCGAGCATTGAAGCGCTGGGAGATTCCGTCCCCGACGCCGTCGCCGACTGGAAAACCACCATCGTCACCGAATCTCATCTGATTGTGTTGCCCTGGGCGAACGCCGACCCCATGCTGTTGATTTCGACACAACCCACCGACCGCATCGGTGCAGACGAACTGGCCCAGTTGTCGGGTCAGGCAACCTCCGAGATCACGGGCTGGGTGTCGGGTGCCGCAATTCCCGAAGGCGCCGCATCGAAACTGGCGGGGCTCGGATATTCCACTCTGCTGATTGACGACACTGAATACACCGGTACGCGTCAGGTGCTCTCGACGGCGGCGACGGACCGCGCCTCGGAAGCGGTCAGTCACGAATCCACGACCAACATCACCCAAACCGCTCGAGCACTGATTGCGGCGGGGCGTTCCGGAAGCATCTGGTTTGCCCTCGACTCGGACACGCTCGATGTCGCCAGGGTTCGCGCGCTGCTGCGCATCATCGACGGCAACGAGCAGGTGACGTTGACCCCGGTGGTGCCGTTGACTGTCGCCGACATCGGTCGCGACTTGGCGTTTCACAAATTTGAGCACCAGAAAACCCTGAACACGATCTTTACCCGGTTGCGCCGGGATCGCGCGTTCTCGACCATCGGTGCCGACCCGACAGTTCTGCTGTACCCGCGGTTACGCCATGTGGCGGCGATCAGCTCTGAGGGTAATTCGTCGGATTTTGTCTCGGTGGGCACCGAATACAAGCTGGGCAGCAACGAGGCGGAACGACAAATTCGCATTGTCGAGGCGAGCGCCTACACAATCTTGGCCAGCCAGACGGCGTTCCCCGTCACCGTGGTGAATGACAGCAACACCGATGTGACCGTAAACCTCAAGGCTCGCTCGAAGTCCGCAATTGTCACCGTCTCGCAGCCTTCGCAGCTGGTGACGATTTCCGCGCACTCGTCGACCCGTGTGACCGTTCCCTTGCAGGTGGTGTCCAATGGCAGCACCGAATTGACCATGAAATTGCAGACCCCTGCCGGTGTTCCCATGGGTTCGGTGACCCGTTTTGATATTTCCGCGTCCGCCCAGTGGGAGACCCTGACGATTGTGAGCTTTGGCGCGGTTGTTGTCACGGTGTTGGCGTTGGGTGTGCTGCGCACGATCCGGCGCCGGAGGGACAACCGATGACGACAGGAAACATCGGTCGTTCGAGCCTTTTGTTGGCATCGGGCACCGTGGTGTCGCGAATTTTGGGGTTCATCAGTGCCGTCGTGTTGGCGCAGACCTTGGGAACTGTGGGTCAGGGTGCCGACGCATTCGCACTGGCAAACCAGCTGCCGAACAATATTTATGCGATTGTGGCGGGTGGCGTGTTGAGCGCCGTACTGGTCCCCCAAATTGTGCGAGCCAGCCAGCACGATGATGGTGGCGCCCGTTACATCAACAAGTTGTTGACGTTGGGCTTGCTGGTGTTTGGTGTGGTCGCCGTGCTGGCGACGGCGTGTGCCCCGTTGCTGGTCTCGTTGTATGCGGGTCAAGGCTCGAACGCGGGTTTCGACGGTGAATCCCTCGCCCTGGCCACAGCTTTTGCGTGGTGGTGTTTGCCGCAGATCCTGTTCTATGCGGTCTATGCGCTGTTGGGGGAGGTGTTGAACGCTCGGGGTGTTTTTGGGCCGTTCACGTGGGCTCCGGTCGTCAACAATGTCATTGCGATTGCGGGAATGTTGGCGTTGACCGCGGCTTTTCCTGCGGATCCCGGTGTCACCCCGTTTTGGAACTCGTACCACCTTGCCGAATGGTGGACTGCGGGCCCCATCGCCGTGTTGGCGGGTACGGCCACACTGGGTGTCGCCGCTCAGTCGATGATTTTGTTCCTGTTCCTTCGCCGTGCGGGTGTGCACTTCACACCCGATTTCCGGTTCCGTGGCGTGGGGCTGCGACGCGCCAGCCAGTTGGCGGGCTGGACGCTGGGAATGATCGTCCTGACCCAGATCGCGGGACTGGTGCAAACCAACGTCGCGTCGATTGCATCGGCCGATGGCCAACCCGCGATCGCTGTGTTGCGTTTCTCGTGGCTGGTGTTCATGTTGCCCCACTCGGTGGCGACAGTGTCATTGGCTACCGCCTATTTCACTCGGATGAGCGCCGATGTCCGCGACGGTCGCTGGGAATCGCTGTCACGTGACATTGTCGAGTCGGTGGCACGCATCGGCCTGTTCATGTTCCTTGCCACCGCGGGAATTGTGACCCTGAGCGTGCCCATTTCTGCCGTATTTTCGTCGGAGCCCGAAACCGTTGTCGAAATGGCGACCGTTTTGGCCGGTTTCGCAATCGGCCTCGTGCCCTTCAGCGTCGTTTTCGTGATGCAGCGAATTTTCTATGCGCTCGAAGACACCCGCACACCGTTTGTTGTGCAGATCGTGCACTCTGGGGTGTTCATCGTGGGCGCGCTGCTGATCGGTGCCGGTAACAGCGGCCACATTGCGCGGGAGTTGGCGTTGCTGACCAGCGCTGTGGGTTTCATTCAAGCCGGATTGTTGGTGGCGCTCTTGCGTCGCCGGCTCGGTTCGGTGGGACTGCGTGAGCTCGCACGTCACGGCAGCCGTTTCGTGATCGCCGGGATTGTCGCCGTAGTGGCGGGTTACCTGACGCTCACTGCCGTGGGGTTCAGCATCGACCGTTACATGAACCAGTACTTCAGTTTTGGATCGATGACAACCACGCTCGTGATTCTGGCCGGAGTTGGTGTCGTGATGACGGCGGGATACTCCGCCACGCTGCTGTTGCTGCGTGACCCTCACATGGGGGCAATCGTGTCGGGCCTGCGCCGACGCTAACGCGGCGCAGCGGTTTCGCTGGCGCGGCGCAACGGTGGCATTGACGGATGCTGCGGTGGCTCTAACGCGGCTTAGCGGAGGCGTTAATTCGTGCGCGCACCGCCAGGGTGGCCCACATCACTACCGTCGCGGCTGCACACCACACCAACAGGTCGACTTTTTCGCCGAAAAACAGCGCGGCCCACAGAATTGTCAGAACGGGTTGCACTAACTGAATTTGGCTGACACGTGTCATCGGTCCGATGGCGAGACCCCGGTACCAGGCAAAGAAGCCCAGAAACATGCTGACAGCAGTCAAATATCCGAACCCCAGCCATGCCTGAGGGGTGACGTTCCACGTGAAACCGTCCAGGCTCACGATTGTCAGCGGCACCATGAAGGGCAGAGCAACAACCAAGGCCCAGCTGATGGTTTGCCACGAACCAATCTCGCGTGACAGCAGCCCACCCTCGGCGTAACCGATTGCAGCACACAGCACCGCGGCGACCAAGAGCAGGTCGGCGGGAGAAACTCCCGCGCCTCCCTCGTGCGTAATCGCGGAAAAGCCCACAACCGAAACCGCGCCCAAACCAGCAGCGACCCAAAACATTCGAGTGGGCCGCTCTCGGCCTCGAAGCACCGCGGCAACGGCTGTCATCGCAGGCAACAGGCCAATGATGACCGCGCCATGCGACGACGGAACATGCTGCAAGGCATACGACGTAAAGAAGGGGAACCCGACAACAACGCCGGCAGCGACAATCGCAATCCGGACAAACTGTCGCACCGTGGGAATGGCCGTTCGTGTGGCCGACAACACGATGATCGCCAGGATTGCGGCACCCACCGCGCGGCCCGCACCCACAAAAAGGCTGGGAAAGCTCTGTAAAGCCAACCCCGTCATGGGCAAACTCAACGAAAACGAGACCACACCCAACAGCCCAAAGAAAATTCCCGCTGCCGGCGATGCCCCTCGATGTGGCGGCTTCGGCGCATCCCTCGAACCCAGATTGGTAGACGCGTTACCAGTGGAACGGTGTGAACGATTCGAGTTCACCATGACTATCACAGCCTTTCGTCACACAGCCTAACAATTGGGCCCGTAAATTCGCCGAACCGCGGCCCTCCGCTCCCAACGGGAATATCGCCGTCTAAACTTTGATTGACTCTGCGTCGAAAGGATTCGCTGTGCGCGATCTCATCATCATTGGTTCTGGTCCCTCCGGTTACACCGCCGCAATTTATGCTGCCCGTGCCGAACTGAAGCCCCTCGTGATCACGTCGAGCGTGAAAATGGGCGGCGACCTGATGAACACGACCGAGGTGGACAACTTCCCCGGTTTCCCCGAAGGTGTCATGGGCCCCGAACTCATGATGAACATGCAGGCGCAGGCCGAACGTCACGGTGCAGAACTGGTTTTCGATGACGCCGTCAGCGTTGACCTGACCGGTGACATCAAAAAGGTGACTCTGGGAAACGGTGATGTGCTGGAATCCCGTGCCGTCATCATCTCGACCGGAAGCGAATACCGCCGACTGGGCCTCGACGACGAGGCGCGCCTCAGCGGATTCGGTGTGTCCTGGTGTGCAACCTGCGATGGTGCGTTCTTCCGCAAGCGCACCGTAGCCGTAGTCGGTGGCGGTGACTCGGCCATGGAAGAAGCCACGTTCCTCACCCGATTCGCCGACAAGGTCTACATCCTGCACCGCAGCGACAGCTTCCGTGCCTCGCCCGCGATGCTGACCCGTGCACAGTCCGACCCCAAAATCGAGTTCATTACCGGCGTCACGGTTACCGGAATTCACGGAACCGACCAGGTTTCCGGAGTCGAACTGACCGACTCGACCGGTGCCACCCGTGAACTGGCACTCGACGGCCTCTTTGTCGCCATCGGCGCCGACCCCCGCACCGACCTGATCGCCGGCCAAGTCGAGCTCACCGCAGACGGCACCATCGCCGTCGACGGCCGCAGCTCGCGCACCAACCTCCGCGGCGTATTCGCTGCCGGTGACGTTATCGACCCCACGTACCGCCAGGCCATCACTGCGGCCGGAAGTGGCGCAGTTGCGGCACTCGACGCCCAGCACTTCCTCGAATCCGCCCACTAAATTTCGTTAGACTCAAAAGACCACCGAGAGGACACACCATGAGCGCCGCCCGCGATGTAACCGATGCAACATTTGCCGCCGAGGTTCTGCAGAACGACAAGCCCGTGATTGTGGACTTCTGGGCCCCCTGGTGTGGCCCCTGCCGCGCGGTGTCGCCCATCCTCGACGCCATTGCCGAGGCGCACGCCGACAAGATCGACATCGTCAAGCTCAACGTCGATGACTTCCCCGACCTTGCAGCGGAATACAACATCCTCAACATCCCCGCCATGAAGGTTTTCCAGGGCGGTCAGGTTGTGAAGTCCATCACCGGTGCAAAGCCGAGGCCCGCTCTTGAAGCGGATCTCGCTGACTTTATTGGCTGATAACCCCGTGGTTTCGGGCACACAAGGGACAACCCTCGACGACTGGCGCGGTCATTACGCAGACCGCACCTCTGGCCTGAGCGCCAGTGAAGTACGCGCCCTGTTTGCCGTGGCCTCACGCCCCGAGGTTGTTTCGCTCGCCGGCGGAATGCCCGCAGTGTCCGCCCTGCCCCTCGACCTGATCACCAACACCATGACAAAGGTGATGCGCGAGCAGGGTGCCGCTGCACTGCAGTACGGATCCGGTCAGGGACTCCCCGTTCTGCGCGAACAGATTCTCGAAGTCTGCGCCCTCGAAGGCATCACGGCGAGCGCCAACAATCTCGTCATCACGACGGGCTCACAGCAGGCCCTCGACCTCATCACCAAGCTGTTCATCGACGAAGGTGACGTAGTTTTTGCCGAATCGCCCAGCTATTTGGGCGCTTTGGGGATTTTCCGCTCCTATCAGGCCGACGTTCAGCACGTCGACACCGATGAAGAGGGCATGATTCCCGAAGCCCTCGAGGACGCCATCTCACGCGCTCAGGCAGCGGGCAAAACCCTCAAACTGCTGTACCTGATTCCCAACTTCCAGAACCCGTCCGGTGTGACCCTCAGCGCGGAACGCCGCCCGAAGTTGATCGAGATCGCCAAACGACACAAAATCCTGATCATCGAAGACAACCCGTACGGATTGTTGTGGTTCGACACCCCCTCGCCCGACGCAATGCGATCAATCGACGAGGACGGAATCGTCTATTTGGGCTCATTCTCAAAGATGTTTGCCCCCGGATTCCGCGTAGGTTGGGCCCTCGCACCCCACGCAATCCGTGAAAAGCTGGTTCTCGCCGCAGAATCTGCCATCCTGTGCCCCAGCGCTCTCACCCAGATGGTCATCAGTGACTATCTGGCGACATCCGACTGGAAAGCCCAAATTGATGTTTTCCGCGGACTGTACCGTGACCGCCGCGATGCCATGTTGGGCGCCTTGGATGAATATCTGCCCGGTTTCCACCGCACCGAACCGAACGGTGGCTTCTATGTGTGGTTGTCGCTTCCCGAATACCTCGATTCCAAGGCGATGCTGCCGCGTGCGGTCAGTGAACTTGTGGCCTACACACCGGGAACGGCGTTCTATACGAACGGTTTGGGTCGTTCCAACATCCGTTTGGCGTTCTGCTATCCCACCGAGACGGATATCCGCGAGGGTGTGCGTCGACTTTCCGAAGTAATTCGCCAAGAATCAGAGCTTTTTGACACCTTCTCGCCCCCGATTGCCGACGTCACCCAGTTGTCGCACGTCGTTTCACCACCACCGGACCTCGCGTAAGGAGCCCTCGTGACCTCAACCCCTCGTGTCGCCGTTTTGGCAGGCGGTATTTCGCATGAACGTGACATTTCGCTGACCTCGGGTCGTTTGCTCGCGGAAGCACTGTCCAACCACGGTCTTCGCGTAGATTTGCGCGACTCCGATGCTGCGTTAATTCCGTCGCTGTTGTCGGATCGTCCCGATGTCATTTGGCCCGTACTGCACGGCACCAGTGGCGAGGACGGTTCGCTGCTGGGAATTCTGGAAACTCTGGGTATTCCCACCGTGGGTTCCAATGCTGCCGCCACCCGCCTCGCGTGGGACAAGCCTTCGGCGAAAACCGTGGTGGAGCGCGCCGGTGTTGCCACCCCGAATTCGTTGACGTTGACCCGCGATGCTTTCCGTGAACTGGGTGCCGAGGGTGTGTTGTCGGTTATTGCTGACAGTTTTGGTTTCCCCGTGGCCGTGAAACCGGCTCGTGGCGGTTCCGCTCAGGGCGTTTCGATGGTCAATTCGCTCGACGAACTGCGTCGCGGGCTTGTGCACGCCTACACGTACAGCGACCAGGCCCTGATCGAACGCCAGATCGTGGGAACCGAGGTGTGCGTGACCGTCCTGCAAACGGCCGCTGGGCGCACGGCGCTGCCCGCTGTAGAGATTGAGCCTCTGAGCGGCTTCTATGGCTTTGAGGAGCGTTACAACGCCGGGGAAACCCGTTTCTATGCCCCCGCGAGGCTTGACACCACCGTTTCGGCGGTGGTTCACGACACTGCGTTGCTCGTGCACGAGGCTTTGGGGCTGGGTCACATTTCTCGAGTCGACCTGATTGTGGACAGCAACGGTGTGCCCTGGTTCCTGGAAGCGAGTGTCAGCCCCGGTCTGACCGACACTTCCACCGTGGCGCTGGCTCTCGAGGCCGAGCAGATCGATCCCGGTGCAGCATTTGCCGGACTCGTGCAGGACGCCTTCAGCGCATAGTTTCGTGGCGGCGTGACGCTGGCCAACCAGCCAGCCCCTATCCAGCAGCCCCGCCACCCTTCAGCGGATAGTTTCATGGCTGAAATATGCCGCAGCCCCCGGCTTTCATCACCAATGTTTCACGTGTGACAAGAAAAAGCCGCGGTCAGAGTCGGTTTACTGGCCGCCTTCGATTTCCGCCACGATGCGGTTCAAGTCGGCGATTGTCGCAAAATCGATCGTGATCGCGCCCTTTGACTTGGCGAGCTTGACGCTGACGCGAGTGTTCAGTCGGTCACCCAGTCGCCCGGCGATTTCCGTCAAAAAGTCCGTACGACCGCCAGCACGTGGTGTCGCCTTGGTTCCCGGTGCCGGGCGTCCCGCCATTACCGCTGCAGTGGCTTCTGCCTCACGCACGGACAGGTCCTCGTTCACGATCTTTGTCGCCAGTCGCTCCATGAGCTCCCGGTCGCCAAGCGAGAGGATGGCACGGGCGTGCCCTGCCGACAGGACACCTGCGGCGACGCGCTGCTGAACCTTCTCGGGCAGACGCAACAAACGCAGTGTGTTGGTGACCTGTGGTCGCGATCGACCAATTCGCTGAGCGAGTTCTTCCTGGGTAATCCCGAAGTCCTCAATCAGTTGCTGATATGCGGAAGCTTCTTCCAGAGCATTCAGTTGTGCGCGGTGAATGTTTTCGAGAAGTGCATCGCGCAGCATGTCGACATCTTTGGTGTCGCGAATAACTGCCGGCATCTCGACGAGACCCACGGCCTTCGAGGCACGCAGTCGACGTTCACCCATGACAAGTTCGTATCGCGCACCGGGCTGCGGGTTTTCGAGGGGTCGAACCACGATGGGCTGCAGCACACCGAACTCACGGATCGAGTGCTCGAGTTCCGCCAGTTCCTCGGGACGGAACTCGGTTCGTGGCTGAGCGCGGTTGGGAACGACATCGTTCGGATTAATCAGCTGGAAAGTGGCGCCGGGGACGGGTGCCAGGTTGTTGTCCTGCGCCGGAGCTCCGCCAAAAAACTGGTCAATCGGTCGTTCGCCCACGGGTGCGGTGGGGATCAGGGCGCCGATGCCCTGGCCCAATCCGGTACGTTTCGTTGCCATGTGTGTCTCGTTTCTTGTTACTGATCCGATGAGGTGTCTGTTGAACCGCTAGTTTTCGTGTGATTCGTGACCGGTGTCGTCAGCGCCGGTGGAATGCGGTGCCGAAGCCGCAGCTCGTTCCGCCATTTCAATCGCTGCTTCACGGTAGGACAAGGCGCCACTGGAATTGTTGTCATACCCAATGACGGTCTGTTGGTGGCTCGGTGCCTCGGAAACCCTGACAGATCGAGGGATTACCGCTGTCAGAACCTGCGTGGGGAAGTGCGAACGAACCTCGGCCTCGACCTCACGGGACAAATTGGTGCGTGCGTCGACCATCGTCAGCAAAATTGTCGAAATATGCACGTGAGGGTTCAGGCTCTGCGCCACCATGGCGATGTTGTTCCACAGCATTGTCACGCCCTCGAGCGCATAATATTCCGCTTGGATCGGCACAAGCACCTCGCCGGCGGCGACCAATGCGTTAATCGTCAGCAAACCCAGCGAGGGCGGGCAGTCAATGAAAATGTAGTGAGGGGGCTGTGTCGACGATGCAATGTACTCTGCGATGGCGTCACGCAAACGAAATTCACGGTTTCCCTGGGGAACCAGCTCGATCTCAGCGCCCGCCAGGTTAATCGTGGCCGGTGCGCACCACAGATTGGGGTGCTGTTGGCTCTGACGCAGTACCGAGCCCAGTGTTTTGGCGCCGTGCAGCGTCTCGTAGGTGCCCTGAATCGTCGCGTTGTGCTCGATACCCAGAGCGGTCGAGGCATTTCCCTGAGGGTCGAGGTCAATTACGATGACCTTTGCGCCCAAATCGGCCAATGCTGCTGCCAGATTGACAGTCGAAGTGGTTTTTCCCACGCCACCTTTTTGGTTTGACACAGCGATCACGCGAGTCGTGGTGGGCAGAGGCGCTGTTTTATCGCGCAATGCGACACGGCGGCGGCTGAGGTCCATCAATTCATCCGCGATGGGTGTGGACATGGGGCCAACGCGTTCGGGGTTGTTTCCATCCGAAATACCGTTGTTCTGCACTCTGTCCTCCGCGATACCGTTCATGTTTCCGTCATGACGAAATTACCACCTACCACCGACAAATGTTTCACGTGAAACATGCGATGTGGAAAGTTGCTACCGAGAGACTGTTGCGGAAAACATTCGCGTCGGTTCGGGAACTACGCCCTCACCCAGCACCGCGGTCGAGATATTGGTCAACGCAAAGCGGGAAATTTGGCTTGACGCGGCGGAAATCTCGTCGTCAATCCGCGCACCCTTGAGAAGTTTGATGCTTCCCCCTGTGGCTACCAGCGGGGAAATCATGGGAATGAGTGTCTTCAACGCCTTCACGGCACGTGCTGTGACCACATCGAATGCCTGCTTTTCCGGGAAATCTTCGGCACGACCGGTAAATACGGTGACGTTCTCCAGATCCAGATCCTCGACCTGCTCACGCAACCAGCGGGTTCTGCGCTCCAAGGGCTCGATCAGCGTGAAATCAATGTCGGGTCGCGCGATAGCCAACACAAGACCTGGGAGACCCGCGCCGCTGCCGATATCAGCAACCCGAAGTCGGTGTTCAGAGGTTGAATTGCCCAATTCCGGGGCCAGCAGCACACAGTTCACCAGGTGGCGGGTCCACAAACGGGCAGGTTCGTCGGGGCCGATCAGCCCGCGTTCCTCGCCCTCGCGAATCAGGTTCTCGGCGAAGCGACGTGCGCGTGCGATTTCGTCACCGAAGAGAACCGCGGCATACGTCGGTTCTTCCTCGGCCTCGAAATGTTTCACGTGAAACTATGCCCGCGTAATGACCGTGTGGCGCTCTGCGCCTTCACCCTCGGAGTGCGACACGAATCCGCGCTCAGCAACGGCGTCGTGAACCAGCTTGCGCTCGTACGATGACATCGGGGGGAGTGCTGCCGAGGCTGCACCGCCCTCAATTCGCTCAACTGCACGGTCAACGATGCGGTCGAGTTCCTGTGCACGAGCGTCGCGTGAACCGCCGACGTCGAGGATCAGGCGCGAAAACTCACCGGTGCGGGTGTGTACGGCCAGACGGGTGAGTTCCTGAAGTGACGACACGACATCACCGCGTGACAGCGACGAGAGGTCGTTGTTTTCGCCGGCAACAATGGAGATGTAGTCGCGACCATTGGAGTTTTCCATCTCCAGGTCGCCATCCAGGTCCGCGATGTCGAGGAATGCCTCGATGTAGTCTGCGGCGATTTCCGCAGTATCTGCGGTGGTTTCGGGGGAGTTCGTCATTACTTCTTTCCTTGCTGCTTCTTTGCGCGCGCCTTGCTGACGGGCTGCTGGCGCTGAACGGGCTTGGCCTCTTCAGTGGTTTCGCTGGGGGCCTCGGTGATTGTGGGCAGGCCCTTGCGTACGGCCTTCTTTGCGTTGCGGGCCTCCCACTCGCGGTGAGCCTGAGAGCCGGGGGTCGGCATGTTGCGAATCACGATGAACTGCTGAACCATGGTCCAAATGTTGGAAACCAGCCAGTAGAACATGACACCGAGGGGGAATGCCCAACCCGAGAACATGAACACGAGGGGCAGGATGTACAACAGCACCTGCTGCTGCTTGTACATGGGGCTTTCCTTCATCGCGTCGGACTGGTTCTTCGACATGATCTGCTTCTGGGTGATGAACTGCGAGACGGTCATAATGACGACCATCACACCGGCCACCACGAGGATGGTCACGTTGCCATTGGCGGACGACATGGACGAGGCGAGGCCTGCGGTGCCAAAGATTGTGGCTTCACCGAAGCTTTTCGCCAGGTCGGCGCTGAGGAGGCCGACACCAGCGATTTCCTGTGCAGCATTGCTCAGGGTGTAGAAAAGGCCAAAGAAGATCGGCATCTGGACCAGCAGGGGCAGACACGAGGCAAAGGGTGAGGTCTTGTGCTCGCCGTACAGTGCCATGGTTTCGCGGGTCATGGCCTCGCGCGAGAACTGATCGCGCTTGCCCTTGTACTTATCCTGAATTTTCTTCAGTTGGGGCTGAATCTCCAGCATTTTGCGCTGGCTCTTGATCTGCTTCACAAAAACAGGGATCAGGGCGGCTCGCACGACCACAACCAGACCGACGATCGACAGAACCCAGGTCCAACCATCCGCGGCGTCGAGGCCCAAAGTAGTCAAACCGGTGTGGAATCCCACGAGCAACAGCTCGATAGCCCACTTAATAGGCCACAGGATCATGTCAAAAATGTTCATGGAACGTCTTTCTGTTTCGGTAATACAAAGCCAAACCGAGAGAGGGGAAAATTCCCCTCCATTCTGTCAGGTACATCATCAATTCCGCCACGCGCCCACGGGTTACACCGCAGGATTCGCCACGCAGCCATCAGCGAGCCTCGAATCAGCCCAAACTGTTGCACCGAACCCAAGCCATATGCAGAACAGCTGGGGTGATACCGACAGACCTGGCCGTACAAGGGAGATACAACCTTGCGATAGACCAACAACACCGCAACACCCGCGTTACGCGGAGCGAGTGCAACGTGTTCGAAGGCGGTCATGCGAATGATCGAGACGCTCCGAGAGTGGGGATTTCGTGTAATTCGGCGCCCAAAGTGGCCCAATCGGGAATCCCGGCATCAGCCCGTACCCGAATTACCAGGTCGGAACCCAAGGAACCCGAACGAATCAGCTCACCCACCCGCGCACGAAGTCGGCGACGAACGGTGTTGCGAGCAATCGCGTTTCCGTACTTTCCGGATACAACAAACCCCACCTGGGGAGCCGATCCCGAGGAGGGAGCGACATACATCACCAGATGGGGTGTCGTTATTTTGCGACCATTGCGCATAACTCTGCGAAATCCGGCCGCATCAACAATGCGGTTGACCTTCGCGAGCATCGCAGAAAATTAAACTGTCAGTTCCTTGCGTCCCTTGCCGCGACGTGCAGCGAGGATCGCGCGACCCGCACGGGTGCGCATACGCAGACGGAAGCCGTGCACCTTGGCGCGACGACGGTTGTTGGGCTGGAAAGTACGCTTCGACATTGTGTTCTCCTCGGCCAATGGCCGGATTCACTAGGGGAAAGATTTTTGCCTATGGGCAACCTGATAACTGTAGGCGAGATTTTGGTATTCGTCAAACCGAAACGGTTGATTATCCACAAATTTTCTGCGGAGGACTAGACGACACGCCTCCGAACGATAATATGAACATAGTTATCCACAACCAATCCTTCGAATTATGGACACCCCAATTAACGAATCACTTTCCAACCTGTGGCGCGAGGTCATCGACGTTTTGTCGCGCGACAATCGGATCACCCCACAATTGCTGGGTTTCATCGAATTGGCTGTGCCCCAAGGAATCCTGTCGGGAAACCTGTATTTAGAGGTCGAATCCGACTTCACGCGTGACATGTTGGAATCCCGGGCCCGCGAACCACTGTTGATGGCTCTGGCCGGAATTGAAGGCGAAACCATCACGGGATTCTCGCTCGTGGTGAACCCCGCGATCCGTGACAACGACGACATCGACAACATCACCTCGGTATTACCTGTCGTTTCCGAGGAATCACACCAATCCGATTCGCGCCGCACCTCGGTTCCCACCGAAGCCCGACTCAACGCAAAATACACGTTCGACAACTTTGTGATCGGGCCCTCGAACCGTTTTGCGCATGCCGCAGCACTCGCAGTCGGTGAATCACCGGCGAAGGCATACAACCCACTCTTTATTTATGGTGGATCGGGTCTGGGTAAAACCCACCTGTTGCACGCAATCGGCCACTATGCCCAGGGACTTTTCCCCGGCGTGAAGGTTCGGTACGTCTCGAGTGAAGAATTCACGAACGACTACATCAACTCGATCGCCGCAAACCAGATGGCTGCATTTAATGCGCGGTACCGCGAGGTCGATGTTCTTCTGATTGACGATATTCAGTTCCTTCAGGGAAAAGACGCCACCCAGGACACGTTCTTCCATACGTTCAACACCCTGCACGAGCACGGCAAACAGGTGGTCATCACCAGTGATTTGCCGCCAAAACAGCTGACCGGCTTCGAAGATCGCATGCGCAGCCGCTTCGGTTGGGGTCTGATTACCGATATCCAGGCACCCGACTTGGAAACTCGTATCGCAATTTTGCGCAAAAAGGCAATCAATGAACACCTGGGTATCGATGACGATGTGCTCGAATACATCGCGACGAAGGTGTCATCCAATATCCGTGAGCTCGAGGGAACCCTGATTCGTGTCACGGCTTTTGCCAACTTGAACCGTGTCCCCGTTGATTTGGGATTGGTTCAGACAATTCTCAAGGACATGATCACCCTGGAGGATGGCGATATTTCTCCGGTAGAAATCATCGAACAGACCGCGCAATACTTCGAATTGTCGATTAATGACTTGTATGGCCCCTCGCGTGCTGCCGGTATCGCGACGGCTCGTCAAATTGCCATGTATTTGTGTCGTGAACTGACGTCGTTGTCGCTGCCCAAGATTGGTCAGTTGCTGGATCGTGACCACACGACCGTCATGTATGCCAACAAGAAGATTGCGGATCTGATGAAGGAACGTCGCTCGATCTACAACCAGGTCACCGATCTGACCCAAATCATCAAGCAATCAAAGCGCTAAATCGAGTTAACCCACAGCTTTATCCCCATAGTTGTGGAAAACTGCAGCAAATTCGTGGAAAAAAACTTTTTCCTGTGTAAAACCGGGTATACCCGAGATATTACTCACGGGTTCTTCCCAAACTCCACACAGGTTTTGGACAACTTTCACGGATGTAGTTCAGCCAGATATCAACTATCCACCGAAGTTATCCACATATCCACCGACGTTAAGAGTATGAGTCTTTACTTACAGAAGAGGCTCGGACAAATAACGAAACAGCATTTTGAATGTCGGCCCACTGTGCCAGAATTAGACACCGAATGAATGACAAGAGGTAAATCGTGAAATTCCAATCGAACAAGGACGTCCTTGCGTCGGCGATTATTTTTGCCACCAAACTCATCGTGGGAAAGAACTCGAACCCGCTTCTCTCGGGAATCCGTATCGAGGCAACATCTGATGCCGTAGAACTCTCGTCATTCGATCACGACGTTTCGACCAAAACGACAATCGCAGCCGAAGTTGATGCTCCCGGTGTTGTGCTCGTTTCCGGCAAAATGATTTCGGACATTGTCAGCCGTCTTCCCCACGAACAGGTCACGTTGAGCCTCGTCGATGGAAAGCTGTCGATCGCATCCGGTTCCGCAAAATTCTCGTTGGCCACCATGCCCGTTGCGGATTACCCCAACCTTCCCGAGCTTCCCCCCACTGTGGGCACCATTGATGGCGAAGACTTCGCTCAGGCAATTGCACAGGTCGGTGTTGCTGCGTTGCGTGACGACGGACAGCCCGCGATCGGAAACATTTCGGTCGAATTGTCGGCAGACACCATTTCATTCACCGCAACGGACAAGTACCGTATTGCGTCGCGCGATATTGCATGGAAAAAGTCCGGAATTACCGAGCCCTTGCAGGTTTTGGTTCCCGCCCGAGTGCTGACCGAGGTGGGAAAGATGTTCCACCAGAACGACGAAGTCACCATTTCGTTGTACACCAGTGGCGAAAAAGAAATTATTGCTCTTTCGGCCGGCGACAAGGTTGTCACCTCGAGCCTTGGCAAGGGAATGTTCCCCCACGTTCGTCGTTTGCTCGATGACAAGGGTCACGGCGAATCGTTTGCCATCGTGTCTGCCTCGGAATTGATCGATGCGACACGTCGTGTTTCCCTGGTTATCGACAAGGACAACGCGCTGCGTTACTCGTTCGATGAAAATGGCGTTCAGTTGGATGCCGTGAACGGTGAAAACGCTCAGGGATCCGAAACGGTCGACATTCACCTCGTCGGTGAACCTGTCGTCGCATGGTTGAAGCCGAAGCTGTTCATTGATGGACTCGCCGGCGCCCACAGCCAGTTCGTCCGTTTGGGTTTCACTTCCTCGAGCGAACCGGGCAAGGCCGGACCCGTGCTGTTTACTGCACACACCAGCCGCGATGATGCATCGGTTCACACGTCGTACCGCTATTTGATGCAGCCCAACCTGCTGCCTCGCTAGGTCACACGATGAGGATCGCGGGAGTTCAGCTTTCCGCATGGCGTAATTACGACAACCAGGTCGCCGTTTTCGAGTCATCTCCCACGATTTTGATCGGGTCGAACGGGCAGGGCAAAACAAATTTCGTCGAGGCTATCGCCTATGCCGCGCGCGGAAAATCACATCGCGTGTCCGCGGATTCGGCGCTGGTTGGCGCCGGAAAATCAGAGGCGCACCTGCGAATGCGAGTTGCCGATGGGAATCGCACCCTCGATGTCGATGTTGCGGTGAAATCCAGTGGATCGAATCAGGTCCGACTCAATGGGCAACCCGCGAAAAAACGCGAACTAATTCGGTTGTTGCCCGTCGTAATGTTTGCCCCGGAAGACATGGACATTATTCGTGGCGAACCCCAGGCGCGCCGCGATTTTCTCGACGACGTGCTCGCGCTGTCCACCGCACGATTTTCGGGAGTGCTGAGCGACTACGACAGGGTGTTGCGTCAACGAAACGCCCTGTTGAAGAGCCTCAAATCACATAAATCGGACGCGGATTTGTCGACCCTGGACGCGTGGACCGAAAACCTGATCGTGGTGGCGGGCCAGATCATCCGGGAACGCCGCCGAATCATTGATCGAATTTCGCCAGATTTCGCGCGCGACTACGTCGCGATTGCCGGGGGTTCCGCGGCGGCCGGCCTGAGCATGCAGGAAACTGTCGGCGAAGACTGTCCATCGGCGCAGATTGAGGAAAGACTTCGGGAACTTTTCCAGACCAAACAGTCCGAGGAACGCGAGCGGGGTACGACACTGGTCGGTCCACATCGCGATGACTTAGTCATCACACTCAACGGTTTGCCGGGCCGGACGCATTCCAGCCAGGGTGAAGCATGGTCGTTGGCCATTGCACTGCGGCTCGCGATGGTGGATATCACCCGTGAAACATCGACGGTGGGGGATCCGGTCGTCATTTTGGATGATGTGTTTTCGGAACTGGACAGTGCACGGCGTGAACGTTTGGCCGCGCATCTGCGCGACATTGAGCACATCATCATCACCGCAGCCGATGAATCGAGTCTTCCCGAGAGCTTGGGTGGAACCCGATACCGAGTTTCCGGTGGGGTGATCGATCGTGAGTAGCCACCCCGAAGAACCGTCGCGACTGTATTTGCACATCGTCGAAATTTTTAAGGGCGAAAAACGCGTCCGCCGACCCAAGGCGAAACCCATCGTGGGGTCGATGCCGTTTGATGAGGGCCGTGACCCCAGAACGCTGGGAACGATCCTCGACAACGATGCCCGCAGCAAGGGGTGGGCGGTCCACATCGCCCGTGCGACGATCCTCGACAACTGGTCCAGTGTGGTCGGCGAGGACGTCGCGGCACACACGACTGCGGAAATTGTGGACGACACGTTGGCCGTTCAGTGTGACTCGTCGGCGTGGGCGACTCAGCTGCGAATTCTGCGTGCCGATATCGCCACCGAATTACACAATCGTTTTCCCGACGCAGCGATACAAGAGGTCGACGTAATCGGCCCGGGCGTACCTCGTCAAAATTACGGCCCACGCACCGTCAAATGGCGCGGTCCGCGCGATACTTACGGCTAAGCCACGTAATTTGGTCTGCACCCGTTATTCCGGCGCGCTACAGCGCGAATTTCCGGTTAAATGGGGGTCCTCCGCGGTAGACTTAACGCAGTGAAGTGGGCCGAAATTCGGCCTGGGACGCGCAGGAGACACACATGGCTACGGATACCGAAACCCAGGCAAATAACGAAGAATACGGTGCAGGAAATATTCAGGTCCTCGAAGGACTCGAAGCTGTTCGTAAGCGCCCCGGCATGTACATCGGATCCACGGGTGAGCGCGGTCTGCACCACCTTGTGTACGAAATTGTCGACAACTCGGTCGACGAGGCATTGGCCGGACACTGCTCCCACATCGATGTGTCGATCCTCGCCGATGGCGGCGTTCGCGTGGTCGACAACGGTCGAGGAATTCCCGTCGACATTCACCCCACCGAAAAGAAATCCACCGTCGAGGTTGTGCTCACGATTCTGCACGCCGGTGGAAAGTTCGGCGGCGGCGGTTACGCGGTCTCGGGTGGTCTGCACGGTGTGGGTTCGTCGGTCGTCAACGCGCTCTCCTATAAATTGCAGGTCGAGGTGCGCCGTCAGGGACACATTTGGACGCAGTCCTTTGCTCACGGTGTTCCCGATGCTCCCCTGGCACAGTCCGGCGATACCGACGAAACCGGTACCACCATCACCTTCTGGCCCAATGGCGAAATCTTTGAAACCACGGTCTTTGACTACGAAACACTGCGTACTCGTTTCCAGCAGATGGCGTTCCTCAACAAGGGACTGTCGATCACGCTGACCGACCACCGCGAACAGAACGAGGACGGCACCCACCGTTCCAATGTGTTCCTGTACGAACGCGGACTCGTGGACTACGTCGAATACCTCAACTCGGCGAAAAAGATCGAGGTCGTGCACCCCGAAATCATTTCGTTCGAATCCGAAGACACCGAACGCCGAATTTCGTTGGAAATGGCGATGCAGTGGACGACCGCGTATTCGGAAAGCATCCACACCTATGCCAACACCATCAACACTCACGAAGGTGGAACCCACGAAGAAGGTTTCCGTGCAGCACTGACCTCGTTGGTCAACCGTTATGCACGCGAAAAGAACATCCTGCGCGACAAGGACGAAAACCTGTCGGGCGACGACGTGCGTGAGGGTTTGACCGCCGTCATCTCGGTCAAGCTGGGCGAACCGCAGTTCGAAGGTCAGACCAAGACAAAGCTGGGAAACACCGAAGCAAAGTCGTACGTGCAAAAAGTCGTCGGCGATGTGCTCGGTGACTGGTTCGATCGTCACCCCGTCGAAGCAAAAGACATTATTCGCAAGGCAATCCAAGCCGCGACCGCGCGAATGGCCGCACGAAAGGCACGCGAAAACACGCGCCGCAAGGGCCTGCTGGAATCCGGCGGAATGCCCGGCAAGTTGAAAGACTGCCAGTCGAAGGAACCCTCGCTGTCAGAAGTCTTCCTCGTCGAGGGTGACTCGGCCGGTGGTTCGGCCGTTCAGGGCCGAAACCCCGAAACTCAGGCAATTTTGCCGCTGCGCGGCAAGATCCTCAACGTCGAAAAGTCGCGACTCGACCGTGCCCTCCAAAACCAGGAAATTCAGGGCATGATCACCGCGTTCGGCTGCAACATCGGCGAAGAATTCGACATCGAGAAGGCCCGGTACCACAAGATTGTGCTGATGGCCGATGCCGACGTCGACGGACAGCACATCACCACACTGCTGCTGACCCTGCTGTTCCGCTACATGCGTCCGCTGATCGAACACGGTTACGTGTACTTGGCACAACCGCCCCTGTACCGACTGAAGTGGTCCAACTCCGAACACCAGTATGTGTACTCGGACCGTGAACGCGATGCCCTGTTGGAAGACGGACTCGCCAACGGAAAGCGAATCCCGAAGGACAACGGCATCCAGCGTTACAAGGGTCTGGGTGAAATGAACCACCAGGAACTGTGGGAAACCACCATGAACCCCGAAACTCGCACACTGTTGCAGGTCACGGTGTCGGATGCCGCGATCGCGGATGGTGTTTTCTCGACGCTGATGGGCGAGGACGTCGGCGCTCGCCGAACCTTCATTCAGCAGAACGCAAAGGATGTCCGCTTCCTCGACATCTAGGGGCGGAATTAAAGGACAACACTGATGAGCGAAGAACTGAACTCCAACGGCCGCATTGAGCAGGTCGACCTGCAGATGGAGATGCAGCGTTCCTACCTTGACTACGCCATGAGCGTGATCGTAGGTCGTGCGCTTCCCGATGTCCGCGATGGTCTGAAGCCCGTTCACCGTCGTGTGATTTACGCGATGTTCGATGGCGGTTACCGACCCGATAAGGCGTTCTCCAAGTGCTCGCGTGTCGTCGGTGACGTGATGGGACAGTTCCACCCGCACGGTGACTCGGCCATTTATGACGCACTGGTTCGACTCGTTCAGCCGTGGAGCCTGCGATACCCGCTGGCTGCGGGCCAAGGAAACTTCGGTTCGCCCGGAAACGACGGCGCCGCAGCACCCCGATACACCGAAACTCGTATGGCACAGCTGGCCATGGAGATGGTGCGCGATATTGACGAGGACACCGTCGATTTCCAGGACAACTACGACGGTCGCACCCAGGAACCCTCGGTGTTGCCCGCGCGTTTCCCCAACCTCCTCGTCAACGGATCCGTGGGTATCGCCGTAGGTATGGCGACCAACATTCCCCCGCACAACCTGCGTGAAGTAGCCGATGCCGCACTGTGGCACCTGGCAAACCCCAACGCGACCCCCACGGAACTGCTCGACGCAATCCTGGAACGCGTGAAGGGCCCCGACTTCCCCACCGGCGCACAAATCCTGGGCACCAAGGGAATCCAAGAGGCGTATCGCACCGGTCACGGTTCGATCACCATGCGCGCCGTGGTGTCGACCGAAGAAATCGGTGGCCGCACCTGCCTCGTCGTCACCGAACTTCCGTACCAGGTGAACCCCGACAACTTGGCCATCAAGATCGCCGACCTGGTGAAAGAACAAAAAATCCAGGGCATCGCCGACATTCGCGACGAAACCAGTGGTCGTACCGGCCAGCGACTGGTCATCGTTCTGAAGCGTGACGCAGTGGCGAAGGTCGTGCTCAACAACCTGTACCGCATGACCCAGTTGCAGGACAACTTCGGCGCCAACATGCTGGCAATCGTCGATGGTGTTCCCCGCACCCTCACAATCGACCAGTTCATCACCCACTGGGTGCGCCACCAGGTCGAGGTCATCGTTCGCCGCACCCAGTTCCGACTGAACAAGGCCGAAGCCGACGCCCACATCCTGCGCGGTTACCTCAAAGCACTCGAGGCTCTGGATGACGTCATCGCCCTGATCCGTAAGTCGCCCACCGTGGATGACGCCAAGCAGGGACTGATCGACCTGTTGACGATCGACGACGTGCAGGCCATGGCAATCCTCAACCTGCAGCTTCGACGCCTCGCCGCCCTGGAACGACAGAAAATCCAGGACCAGGCCGACGAACTCGAACGTCAGATCGCGGAATTCAAGGCGATTTTGGCCAGCGAAGAGCTGCAGCGCGAAATCATCAGCAACGAACTCACCGATGTTGTCGCCAAGTACGGCGATGACCGACGTTCCGAAATCATGTACGGCTTCGGCGGCGACGTGAGCAACGAAGACCTGATCCCCGAAGAAGAGATGGTTGTCACCGTCACCCGCTCGGGGTACATCAAGCGCACCCGCAGCGACAACTACCGTTCGCAAAAGCGCGGCGGCAAGGGCGTCAAGGGTGCGAACCTGCGCGCCGACGACGTGGTTCAGCACTTCTTTGTGACCACCACACACCACTGGCTGTTGTTCTTCACCGACAAGGGCCGCGTGTACCGCACCAAGACCTATGAAGTCATGGAGGCTGCACGCGATGCCAAGGGTCAGCATGTCGCCAACCTGTTGGCCTTGCAGCCCGGTGAAAACATTGCCCAGATCATGGACATTCCCGCATACGATGTGGCCGAATACCTGGTACTCGCCACGCGCAAGGGACTCGTGAAGAAGACCAAGCTGTCGGAATACAACACCAACCGTTCCGGTGGAGTGTTCGCCATCGAAATCGAGAAACTCAAGGACGCCGACGGCCAGCTCGTCGTCGACGAGGACGGCATGCACACCTACCTCGACGAGGTCGTGTCGGCAATGCTCGTGGATTCGGATTCCGAGATCCTGCTCGTCACCAAGAACGGCATGTCGTTGCGCTTCGAGGCAAACGACACCGCGTTGCGCCCCATGGGCCGCAAGACCGCAGGTGTGAAGGGCATCGCGCTGCGCGACGGCGACACCCTGCTGTCCGCCGACGTCATCTCGGATGAAGGGTACGTGTTCGTCGTCACCGAATCCGGTTTCGCAAAACGCACCAGCGTAGACCAGTACCGGGTACAGAACCGTGGCGGTTTCGGAATCAAGGTGGCGAAACTCACCGACGAACGTGGCGGACTGACCGGTGGTCTGATCGTGCAGGACAACGACGAGGTCCTCGTCATCATGGAATCTGGCAAGGTTGTGCGCTCGCAGGCCGACGGTGTTCCCGCCAAGGGACGCGACACCATGGGCGTCGTGTTTGCAAAGCCCGATGCCGGAGACCAGATTCTGGCAATCGCCCGAAACTCGGAGCGTAATCTAGACTCAAACTCGGACGCAGAGGATGCGGACGAATCAACCGAAACGGAAGCGGTGACAGACGGTGACTAAGAAAATCGAAAAGCAGGTCGGACTGCGACTCGTCCACATTGACTTCTGGTCTGCGGTCAAGAACTCGTTCGTCGTATCGGCATTCGTGTCTATCATCCTCGCCGCAGTCTCGCTGCTGTCGTGGCTGCTGCTCACCGTCGTCGGTGTGCTCGGCAAGATCGACGAACTGGTCAACGCCATGGTCGGAACCGACGGAACCGGACTTTCGGATCTGCTCTCGTTCCCCTCGGTGCTGCTGTTCTCGGTGCTCACTGCGGTCGTCAACCTGATTTGTGGAACCGCACTGGGAGCCGTAGGCTCGTTAGCGTTCAACGTTGTTGTGCGCATCACCGGCGGTGTTCGCGTGACATTCTCGAACGACTAAACTTAATATCACTCCAGGATTTTGACTTACGAGCAAAACGCGATACGCTCGTTGAGGTTTGGGGCTATAGCTCAGGTGGTTAGAGCGCTTCGCTGATAACGAAGAGGTCCCAGGTTCAAGTCCTGGTAGCCCCACTCGGTTCGAGAAATCGGACCATCCGGGGACTTAGCTCAATTGGTAGAGCGCCTGCTTTGCAAGCAGGAGGTCAGGGGTTCGATTCCCCTAGTCTCCACAAAAACCAGAAGGCCCGTCAGAAATGGCGGGCCTTCTGCGTTCCTCGGTAATCCGTCGACTCCGATAGCCTGAAGGTATGACGCAGCGCGGCCTCTTGTACTTCCTCGCCACCGGAATTGTCTGGGGTATCCCCTACTTCTTTATCGCCATTGCGAATGAAGCGTTCAGCACCGCGAGTATCGTCTGGTTGCGCGTCGTCATGGGTGCCGTCATTCTGATCCCCATCGCCATCAAGCGTGGTGTGCTGGTGCAGGCGTTCCGGCAGTGGAAATGGGTGCTGGTCTTTGCCGTACTGGAAATGGTGTTCCCCTGGTGGTTCATCACCGAGGCGGAACACTCGATTTCGACCAGCTTTGTGGGCCTGATGATGACCACAATCCCGTTCATTTCCGCCTTCATCATGGGTGTTCTGGGCGAAAAGGCTGCCTGGCACCCGCTGACTATCCTCGGATTGGTGATCGGTTTCACCGGTGTCGTGTCCCTGATCGGGTTGGATGCCCTCAGCGGCCATATCGAGTTGTTGCCCGTGCTCATGCTGGCGGGTGCGGCCATCGGTTATGCAGTGGCCCCGATTATTGCGTCCCGCAAGATGGCGGACACCTCGACCCTCGCGGTCATTGCGTTGGCGATGGTGTTTGTGGCCGTCATTTACACGCCCGTCGCCGTGCCCACGCTGATTGCCGATATTTCTGCTGGTGTCGAGGTTCACCAGTGGGCCGCGGTGATTATTTTGGGTGTCGTCTGTTCCGCGCTGGCTTTCGTGCTGTACTTCGAGCTCTTCAAAATCATCGGACCGCGTCGCTCCTCGCTGATCACCTATGTGAACCTGCTCGTCGCCACCACCCTGGGTGTGTGGTTGCTGAACGAACCGATTACCCCGGGAATCATCGTCGGATTCCCGATGGTTGTCGCGGGAAGCTACCTCGCCGGAAAACAACACAAACCGTTGCGTCGGCGTTCCGCCGAATAGCGGACAATCCGGTTAATCACGGGCGTTTCGCCACATCACGGGCGTTCACCCGAATATCGAGGGTTACGCCAAATAAGGGGTTACCCCGCCCCTAGCCCAGGTCGCTGGTCACCAGAGTGATCGCGATGACGATCATGACCACGGCAATCAGGGAATCCAAGATTCGCCAAAAGATGGGGCGTGACATCAGCCCTGCAGCTGCACGGGCTCCAAAGCCGATGGTGGAAAACCAGATCAGGCTCGCGCTCATCGCGCCACCGGCAAAAAGCCAACGGCCGTCGCCGAACTGGTTACCCAGGGAGCCCAGCAACAGGACAGTGTCGAGGTACACGTGGGGGTTCAGCAGGGTGAAGGCGAGGACGGTAAAGAACACCACCTTCCGTGACTTGGGTTCCACCTCGGACGGCAACAACACGTGGGGGCGGGTCGCGCTGATCAGCGACTTCACGGCAAACCAGGTCAGGTAGGCGACACCAACCCAGCGGAAAATTTCGAGCGCCACAGGCGCTGCACGCACGACCTCGCCAAATCCCGCGACGCCGGCCAAGATCAGCAGGGCATCGGCGACCGCGCAGACGAGAACGACAAGAACTACATGGTTTCGGGTCAGACCCTGCCGAAGTACGTAGGCATTCTGGGCACCGATAGCGATGATCAGGGCGAAGCCCGCGAAGAGGCCGGCAATGTAGGTTTCCATCTGACCAGAATAGGTCAGGACAATTCTGAAAGATGTGTGCCGTTCGTGACATAGTCACAGTAGGACAACTGTGAGGAGGTGCGATGACGCCCGACGAATTTGCGGAACGATTCCGTGAACATCAACCCGCGGTGGCGCGTTTCATGTCGCGCCGCGTGGAGCGCGACGATGTCGAGGACCTCACGGCCGATGTTTTTGCTATCGCGTGGCGCAAAAGGTCCGCCGTGACGGGTGGCGAGGAGTTACCGTGGCTGTACCGAATCGCCGGTTTCGTTGTGGCGAACTATCGGCGCAAACGCATCTCGGCGCTCGCCGTCCTCGGTCGACTGGGGCCCAGCGATCCCGCTCCATCGGCGGAGAGTGTGGCATTGGCAGACACGGAACTGTCCCACGCATGGACCCAGCTGTCGGTGAAGGAACGTGAAATTATTGCGCTGACTGCACTGGACGGTTTGGCTGTTTCAGAGGCCGCGTCGACGCTGGGAATTACCGCGAATGCGGCGAGTATCCGGTTGCACCGCGCAAAAACACATTTGGCCGAGCTGCTCGCGAAAGATTGACACCCGAGGGGACATAAACAGGGTATGACGAACAATTTTGATGACCTGGATGGCCGACTCCGTTCCGCCTTCACCGCCACGAATTCCGCAGCCGAGACCGATCTGGTGTCCGATGCGCACACCCGTCGGAGTGGTTTCCTGCGTTCGACCCGGGCAACGATGAGTTCTCGTTCGCGGAGGGGAGTCGCGGGTGGTGCGGCCGCTCTCGCCGTACTGGCGTTGGGTATCGGATCCCTGTCGGGTCAGTCGATGTCCGGCGAGCCTCTGATTGTGGCGGCCAGCATGGCGAGCAACGGTGACGCCAAGGCGATGGAATCGATGGCCACGGATTCGATGATGGTTCCCTGGGTCACCTACGAATATGTGGCGGGCGACTCGTTGTCGACCGAACCGGGTCGCGGGCACGTGTACAAACTGGAGCGCGCGGGCACTCCCGAGACGGTGGCTGCCGCGGTTGCCGCCGCGATGGGCGTGGAGGGCGCCGTCCAGAAGTCGTCGTATTTTGACGAGCAGTGGCCCAACTATTTTGTGGGAACCGAGGATGGTTCCACCGAAAGCGTCAGCGTGACGTGGGCAAACACGGGCACGTGGTGGTACTCGAACCCGACGGCGTACCCGCAAGCCCAATGCCCCGAGGTGGCCCCGGCCGAAACCGAGGGTGCGACCGAACCCAGCACGGGTACGAGTGAGGGCGTCGATGGCTCAACCGGCGCGACGGACGGTGACGCGGTTGTCGATCCTGCTCTCGAGTGCACGGAAATCCCGGCACCCTATGTGGGACCGTTGCCCAGCACGGCAGAGGCTGCCCGGATTGCCGCGGAGCTGTTTTCGAAGACCGGTTTGGTGGTCGACGCCGCCGATGTCACTGTCGCCCGCGACGAGTGGGGTGTCAATGCCGCTGCGAACCTTGTCGTCGCCGGCGAGGAAACCGCATTGACGTGGATGGTCAACTGGGCAGAAAACGGCGCAATCGCGTATGCGAGCGGTCACGCGGTGACCGTGGTCGACAAGGGCGAATATTCGACGGTCTCGGCCGTGGATGCCGTGGATCGTTTGGATGATTGGCGTTGGTTCGGAAGCACCGGGCCCGCATTCACCAACACACACATGTATGAACCCAACAGCGATGTGCTGCGGCTCGAACCTCCTGTGGACGCAAACGGCGAGATTGTTCCCGAGGTCACCGTGGTGACCGTAGAGAACATGCAGGCCACCAACCTCATGATGTGGGATGTTCACGGGGATGCCTGGATCGTGCCGGGCTATGCCACCCTGACGACCGATGGCTGGTGGAATGCCGTCATCTCATTGGTCGAGGGAATCATCGAACTGCCGGAACCCATGGATGACGGAGTGATCGCCTACTAACGTCGAAGACGTCGCAGCCGTCGCAGATCGTTGACGGGTCAGACGGCAGCGAGCGGGAAGGTTGCTCGGGCGATTGTGCCCGAGCGGCCATCCGTTCGGGGTCGCAGTTCGGCGGTACCACCGGATGTTTCGACGAGGTGTTTCACGATTGCGAGCCCCAGCCCGGTGCCTTCCCGTGTGGAATCCGCACGCCAGAAGCGATCAAACGCGCGTTCGCAGTCTTCGAGACTCAGTCCGGCGCCCTCGTCCCACACCTCGAGCACGGCGAAACCGGATTCGCTCGTAATTCGCACGGTGATGTGCGAACCATTGGGGCTGTGGGTCAGTGCGTTGTCGATGTAGTTATCGAGCACCTGTTCGGGACCGGTCAACACGGCGGAACAGATGGTGCTGCCACGGGATTCCACGGTGATCGTGACGTTGCGTTCCGCGCACAACGGCTGCCACGCCTCGATTCGATCGGCGGCCAGTGTCCCCAATTCGACGAGACCCGTTTCGACGGTTCCGCCTTCGGCTCGGGCAATCACCAGCAGGCCTTCGACGATGTTCGTCAGGCGGTTGACTTCTTCCTCGGCGGACAACAATCGCTGCTTGGCGGTAGTCGGGTCGGTTGCGACCAGTTCGCGGGCACGTTCCAGGCGCAACAGCAGTGCGGTGAGGGGTGTGCGTAACTGGTGCGACGCATCCGAGGCGAATGCTCGCTGTTGGCGCATTAGGGATTCGATCCGGTCTGCCATCCCATTGAATGCGCGCACCAGGGTGCGGATTTCTTTGGCCCAGCGGCGTTCAGGAATTCGGCTGCTGAAATCTCCGGCACCCATCGCGTTGGCTTGCGCCTCGATCAGGGTGAGTGGCCGGATGACGAGCCCCGAGATGTACCACGAAAGCACGAGCGACAGGGTGATGGCTCCGCCGGCGATCCACCACAGGAACTGCGTTCCCTCGGCGACTGCCGCATCGATTCGGCTGTGCGAGAACGTCAGCCGGACCGCGCCATAAATTGTGTTCCCGTTCACGATGGGGACGGCGACATAGACGAGTTGGTCTTGGGCGGTATCGCTCCACCGTTCACCGGTTGCCACATTGCCGTTCAAGGCTGAAGCGACCTCGGGTCGTGTGGTGAAGTCTTCGCCCAAGCCCAGTTCGGTTTCGTCGCTGGAAATGACCGAAGTGCCGGTGGAATCCAGAACGACAACTTTGGAAACGTTGCTCGCGGCGTATGTGGTGACCAGTGCGGTCAAGGACTCGCTCAGGTCGCCCGAGGCCAGCCCCGGTTGCACGCGGCTGGCGATGATGAAACTGTCACGCTCGTATTCGGTGATCAGTTTTTGTTGTTCGGTGAGCTGCACATACGACAGCACACTGGCGGTGAACGAACCCAGCACGGTGACGCTGACGCCCAGCAGGGACGCGACGAACAGTTTTCTCACGACTGGTCTTTCAGCACAAAGCCCACACCGCGGGCGGATTCAATCCACGAGGCGTTGCCGAGCTTTTTGCGGATACTGGCCACGTGCGCGTCCAGGGTTTTGGTGGTTCCGTACCAGGTGGTCTCCCAGACGTCCCGCAGGATGTCGCTGCGACGGAAGACCGTGCCGGGTTCACGGGCCAAATAGGTGAGCAGGTCGAATTCTTTGGGGGTGAGCGACACGGATTCGCCACCGACTCGTACGCTGCGTTCCTTGGTGTCGATGCTCAACGAGCCGACGGTCAACAGGGTGACGGGTGCGCTGGTCCCCAGTGCGCGCCGCATGACGGCATGGATTCGTGCGACGAGTTCGCGAATTCCGAAGGGTTTGACGACATAATCATCGGCACCGATTTCGAGAACATCGACTCGGTCCATTTCGGTTTCGCGGGCGCTCGCAACAATGATGTGGACGTGTGAGAAGGCTCGGATCTGTCGGCACACATCGGTGCCATCCATGTCGGGCAGACCAAGGTCCAAAATCACGGTGGAGATTCCGCCGTTGCGCACCTTGGTGATGGCCTCGGAACCTAACACCACGTGGGTCACCGAGTAGCCGTTGTCGCGCAGGCCCTCGACGAGTGCTTCGGCGATTGCGCGGTCGTCTTCCACCAACAGAATGCTCATAGAACGAGAGTGCCACGATATTTACTATTTCTTGTACGTTTTTCGACGGTTCTGCGTAACCTTGGACGTTTCTTGGAAAAAGTCCATGGTGTGGGGTTCCCACAGTTCTTACAGTGAAGTCATGAGCATTCAATTCCCCCTCGCACTCGCCGGTATCGTCGCATCGACCGGACTCGGTGTCGGCGCTATGGCAATTAACGGTGGCGGCCTGGACCTGAACGGTGTCAATGTTGCGCTCGAGGGCACCTCCACGGTGACGGAGCCCGCGTCGGCGGATCAGGTCACGACCGAGGTTGCTCCCACCCCGACCGCGACCACCGAAACTTCGTCGGAAACCGCTGTCACACCGGCCACGGATTCGACGACGAATTCGACTGCGGGAACCACCGTGGTGAACAAGGCCCCCAGTGCTCCGACTCAGTCCACGACCGATGCCACCTCGGGTGGTTCCGGTGCCGCAGGCGAGGACGATGATGAAGACGAAGACGACGATGATGAAGAGGAGGACGACGACGATGACGACGAAGAGGAAGACGACTAACATGTTCGCAACTCCCGCCGCTAAAACTCGTGCCGTCACGGGTGTGGCAACTCTGGCCGTGCTGTTTGCCGGGGTCTCGGGGCTCGAAGCGCAAGCAAACGAAGCTCGAATGGCCCAAGCGATCGCCGACGCCACGGCACAAGCAGTCGCCCAACAGCAGGAAGCCGCTGCGGCCGTCGCCAATGCACAGCAGATCGCTGCCGACAAGGCCGCTGCAAAGGCCGCCGCAAAGGCAAAGGCTGCACTGAAGACGTCGACCGTTAACACGGGCGGATCCGCCTCGAGCTCGTCGACGAGTACGTCATCAAGCTCGTCGTCAACGTCTACGGCCACCGCACCCAAGCCCGCGCCCACCACAACCGTGGTCACACCGCCGGCCCCAACGAACCCGCCCACCAACGGAACGAGCAGTGGCTCCGGTGGCTAACGACCCCCGCGATATTGCCGCGAGTGCCGTCATTGCGGCGTTGGGTGACAACACCGCACCGACGGTGTCCCGGACGTTTTCGGTGATGGGCACTACGGCTCACATCACGCTGGTCGGAGCCACCGAGCTGATGATCGCTGACTTGCATGTGATGATCGTCGACATGGAGCACCGGTGGAGCCGATTTCGTGCGGACAGTGAAATTTCGAGGCTCAACTGGGCCGAAGGCGCACCGGTCACCGTTTCGACGGACACCGCTGTGTTGATTCAGGGAATGCGTGCCGCACACACTGTGACGCGAGGGGTCTTCGACCCCACAATCCTTCCCCGGCTGGTCGAGCTGGGATATGCCCAATCGCGCCGCGACGCCTCGATGCGAACCGAACTTCCCGCCAGTGCCTCGTACCCGGGCGATATGGCGGGTGTCGTGGTGAACGGCGATGTTGTGACAATGCCCCGGGGCACCGCGATTGATCCCGGGGGGATTGGCAAGGGATTTGCTGCCGACATGGCGGTGGCGCACGCCCGCGAATTGGGCGCATTGGGTGCGATGGTCGAAATCGGTGGCGACCTGCGAATTGACGGTGAAGCCCCCGATGGCACGATGTGGCGTATCGGCATCGAGAACCCCTTCGTGCCGGCCGAACACATGAAAGTGGTGGCGTTGAAGGATGGCGCTGTCGCGACATCCAGCCGATTGAAGCGTGTGTGGGATCAGGACGGCGTGCAGCACAACCACCTGGTGGATTCGCTGGATGGTCAGTCCATCGGCGGCGATGTGGTGACCGTTTCGGTGATTGCCGCGACCGCCACGCGAGCGGAAGTGTTGACAAAACCCGGGTTTGTGTGGCCTGTGGCCGAATATTTGAGGTGGCTGCCGACGGTTGCCGCCGCGGGAATTGTCGTCCTCGCCGACGGCACCTGCATCGAATCCGACAACTGGAGTGATTACGAATGACCGACCCGCAATTCTGGTGGTTCCTGTCCCGGGTCAGTGCGATGATCGCCTGGGGTCTGATGAGTGTGTCCATCGTCTGGGGTGTGTTGTTGGCGAGCCGCGTTTTCCGTGGGCTCGATAACCCCGCGTGGTTGAAGGATCTGCACAAATATCTGAGCACGCTGACGATTGCGTTGACGGGTGTGCACGTCGGATCGTTGATGCTCGACGAATACGTGCATTTCAGCATCATCGATGTGTTGGTCCCGGGTGCCGCGACTTTTTCGGGCGCCACGGCGCTGGACGAGATCGCCCTGACCGTGGGCGTTATCGCGTTCTGGTTGCTGGCGACGGTGTACGTGACGTCGCTGTTCCTCGACAAACTTCCCCGCAAGCTGTGGAAGGGCATCCACTTCTTCAGCTATGTGATTTTCCTCATCACCGCGGCGCACGCAGCATTCCTGGGAACCGATGTGGGGTCCTGGTGGTACGCGGCCGTGTCGATTTTCGTCATCACCATGTCTCTTGTCGCCGTCATTCTGAGGCTGGTGACGGTCGCATTGGTGGCACGTAAACGCGAGAAGGATGCCGAGCTGGCACGGCTAGCGAGCACCGCATCGGCCAACGCCGTCACCAATGGCGCAGCACCTGTGGTCGTGAGCGCCGCCCCCGACAGCCGCGAACCTCGATCGATGGTCGTTGCCGGGGTCAGCTATCCAACCGCCGATGTGGCGCGAATTCGGTTGACGCCGATCGACGGCGGGTCTGTGCCGTGGTGGGATGCGGGTTCGCACATCACCCTGCACTTGCCGAACGGACTGGAACGACAGTATTCGTTGTGTGGCGACCCCACCGACCGCGGATCCTACGAGATCGCCGTGCGACTGTCACCGACATCGGCTGGCGGCAGCCGCTGGATTCACGACAATGTTCGCGCCGGCAGTCTGGTGACGGTTAGCGGTCCCCGCAACCACTTCCCCCTGGTCCCAGCAGCCCGATACCTGTTCATTGCGGGGGGAATCGGCATCACCCCCATCAAGGCGATGATCGAGTCGGTGCCCGAACGCCGCGAATGGTCGCTGGTCTATGTGGGGAATTCCATCGAATCGATGCCGTTCGTCAGCGAGCTGGTGGCCGAGTTCGGTGACCGAGTCACCGTCCACGAGTCCTCGGTGCAGGGTCGACTGAACCTGCCCGAGCTGTTGAGCACCGAGCCCGGCGATGTGTACTGCTGTGGCCCCGAGTCCTTGATGTCCGAGGTCGAAGATGTGGTGGGTCTCG
>JBEEON010000065.1:0-14405 GCA_041191625.1 Actinomycetota bacterium
GATTCCCTCGGTGTCGAGCCGCCGTTCGAGTTCCTCACGGACGACGGAATCGGTACCGGGAAACTGGAAGTCATACAGAACAGCTGAAACATACAGCCCACTGCCGCCGACGAGGATCGGGATTGCCCCGCGCGACTCGATGTCGTCGATCACGAGCCGGGCCTGTGTCTGAAAATCAGCTACCGAGGCTTCGTCGGTGACATCGAGCACATCGAACAAGTGGTGGGGAATTCCCCGGCGGTCGGCAAACGGAACCTTCGCCGTGCCAATATCCATGCCCCGATAAAGCTGGGACGCGTCCGCGTTGATGATTTCGGCGGGACGGCCCGAGGCGATGAGCCGTTCCGCGGTGTCGATGGCAAGGTCGGATTTTCCCGTTCCCGTTGCGCCGACAATTGCCAGAATCACGGCTTAACCCAGCAGGTTGGGGGAACCGACACGAATTCCCGGCAACCCGAGCCCCACCGATCCGGCGGAGGCGGGAGCGTCGGTGCCACAGGATTCTGCCTGGGCGCGGTCCCACGCATCGCCGGCGCGCGTGCGGCGCACCTGTAGCGCGGCCCCCTCAGGGCTGTCGGCAAGCAGGTGGAACGGAGCGGCGTGGGTCAACGTGACGGTGACGACGTCGCCGGGACGGGGTGCGACAGAACCTTCAGGGATGTCGAAATGAACGAGTCGGTTGTCCTCGGAACGCCCCGACATGCGGTGAGTCTGTGCGTCCTTGCGGCCTTCTGCGGCGACGAGCACGTGTGCGACGGTGCCGATGAGTTTCTGATTTTCTTCCAACGAGATGCGGTTTTGGAGTTCCACCAGTCGTTCGTATCGTTCCTGAACGACGGCCTTGGGGATTTGGTCATCCATGTCTGCCGCAGGGGTTCCCGGGCGAATCGAATACTGGAAGGTGAATGCGGTCGCAAAGCGCGATGCCTCGACAACTCGCAGGGTCTCGAGAAAGTCTTCTTCCGTTTCCCCGGGGAAACCGACGATGATGTCCGTGGTGATCGCCGCGTTGGGCATCGCTGCACGCACGCGGTCGATAATTCCGAGGAATTTCTCGGACCGGTAGGAACGACGCATCGCCTTGAGGATGCGGTCCGATCCGGACTGCAACGGCATGTGCAGGCTGGGCATCACCGCAGGAGTTTCGGCCATAGCCTCGATCACGTCATCGGTGAACGCGGCGGGGTGTGGGCTGGTGAACCGGATCCGCTCCAGCCCGTCGATTTCGCCGGCGGCGCGCAGGAGCTTGCCGAATGCGAGCTTGTCACCGAATTCGACCCCATAGGTGTTGACGTTCTGGCCCAGCAGTGTGACTTCGATGACACCGTCATCAACGAGTGCCGAGACTTCGCTGAGAACGTCGCCCGGTCGGCGGTCCTTTTCTTTTCCGCGAAGGCTGGGGACAATGCAGAAGGTGCACGTGTTGTTGCACCCCACCGAAATGGATACCCAACCCGAGTGGGTGGAATCGCGTTTGGTGGGCAGCGTGGAGGGGAAAATTTCGAGCGATTCGAGGATCTCGACCTGTGCTTCGCCGTTGTGCCGAGCGCGCTCGAGCAGGACGGGCAGTGAGCCCATGTTGTGCGTGCCAAAGACCACGTCAACCCAGGGTGCCTTGTGGACGATTTCTGCTTTGTCCTTTTGGGCGAGACAACCGCCGACGGCAATCTGCATTCCGGGGTGTGTTTTCTTCTGAGCGGCCAAGTGTCCGAGGGTGCCGTACAGGCGGTTTCCCGCGTTTTCGCGAACAGCGCAGGTGTTGAGGACGATGATGTCGGCTTCGGTGCCGTCGGCAGCAGCAATGTATCCCGCGGCTTCGAGCGAGCCGGACAGTCGTTCCGAGTCGTGCACGTTCATCTGGCAACCCAGGGTACGAACCTCGTAGGTTCGGGGCGAGGTGACGGCAGATGATGTCATGGTGTTTCGATTTTACCCGAAACTGACTTTCGGTTTTTCAGTGGAATCGTACGGTGCTGGGACCGGTTGTGGCGTCTTCCAGCAGCAACTGTCGAACAGTGCGTGTGATGTCGGAGGATCGGTATCCGCGACGCATCAGAAAAGAGGTGAGCCGTCGCTCCTGAGTGTCTCGGTCGAGTCCGCCAAGGCGCGCTAATCGTGCACGCGCAACGTCGACGATGCGCTCACTCTCGTCGTCTGATTCGATCCCTTCGAGTGCGAACTCGATGGACTCGTGCGAGAGCTTGCGTTTGACGAGTTCGGAACGGATTGCGTTTCGCCCGAGCCCTTTGCGTTCGATACTGCGTCGCACGACCTCGACGGCCAGTTCGTTGTCGTTCAGTAGTCCCGAGTTTTCGAGCCGAGCAATTTCGTCGTCGATCGCGTGCTGGTCGAGTTCGCGTTTGTGCAACAGTTCGCGCATTTCTTTCACCGACACGGCACGTCGTGTGAGTGCGTGCAGGGAGACGTTCTGCGATCGGCGCTCTGCCTTGCGTGCGGCTTTGAGTTCCGCGGGGCTGAGTTCGACTTCGGGCTCGTCGGCCACCCGGTTTTCGACGGCACGGATCTGTGCGGTGAGTTCCTCGAGCACGTCGGCGGTTTGCCGGATGGGGGCAGAATCGTCACGAACCCAGGGAAGGAAGGTGACAGGGGCCACCGTCTCCCCCGGGTTCGTTATGTCGTTCATCGTTATTCTGCTGCGGCGCTCTTTGCGGCCTGCTTCGCGGCCAGCGATGCGGTTGCAGCACCGTCGGTACCGGTTGCTTTCAGTTCCGCTTCGGGTGCGTCGATGATGCCGAGCGCCGTGAGAATCTTGCGCTCGATTTCGTCGGCGGTTGCCGGGTTTTCGATCAGGTAACGGCGCGAGTTTTCTTTACCCTGACCCAGCTGGTCGCCGTCGTAGGTGTACCACGCGCCGGACTTGCGCACGATGCCGTGCTCGACACCGAAGTCGAGCAGGCTGCCCTCACGGGAAATACCGACACCGAAGAGAATGTCGAATTCGGCCTGCTTGAAGGGCGGTGCCATCTTGTTCTTCACGACCTTGACGCGGGTGCGGTTACCCACGGCGTCGGAACCTTCCTTCAGGGTTTCGATGCGGCGGATGTCCAGTCGCACCGAAGCGTAGAACTTCAGGGCCTTACCACCGGCGGTGGTTTCGGGGCTTCCGAAGAAGACACCGATCTTTTCGCGCAGCTGGTTGATGAAAATCATGGTGGTTCCGGTGGAGTTCAATCCGCCGGTGAGCTTGCGCAGTGCCTGCGACATGAGTCGGGCCTGAAGTCCGACGTGGGCGTCGCCCATTTCACCTTCGATTTCGGCGCGAGGCACGAGTGCTGCAACAGAGTCGATGACGATGAGGTCGATCGAACCGGAACGCACCAGCATGTCAGCAATTTCGAGGGCCTGTTCACCCGTGTCGGGCTGAGAGACGAGAAGCTGGTCGATATCGACACCAAGCTTCTGAGCGTATTCGGGGTCGAGTGCGTGTTCGGCATCGATGAAGGCGGCAATACCGCCAGCGGCCTGAACGTTTGCGATGGCGTGAAGGGTCAGGGTCGTCTTACCCGACGATTCGGGGCCATAGATTTCGACGATACGACCCTTGGGCAGTCCCCCAACACCAAGGGCAACATCGAGGGCGATGGAACCGGTGGGAATTACGGCGACCTTTGCGCGTTCTTCCGAACCGAGACGCATGATTGCGCCCTTGCCGAACTGACGGTCGATCTGTGCGAGAGCTGTTTCGAGTGCTTTTTCGCGGGCTTCTGTGGGGTTTGCCACGGTGTTCTCCTTGGTAGTGGGTTGCTGCCTATCTGCTGTCGTTCCTCACCAGGCCGATAAAGCCAGGCCCGGTGTCTTCCGACAAGGCGTTCTGAGGATGTGTCCCACGGTAAATCAGAGCACCGACATTACTGCCGACAATCCGTCCCACCGTGGATAACTCCACGCTCAGGTTTGTTGTGGACAGCGTATCGCGATTCGAACAGATGTTCGAATGTCGCGCCTCGGCGTGTCGCCCGTATGCGAACGGATGTTCTGTGGCGGCTACTGCTTGCGAGGCTCGGGGCGACCCGCACCATGCACACGATGCTCGGGCACATCCATCGCGCCACACAAAGCCCGCCACACCTCGCGTGGGGGCACACCGCGTTTCAACGCTTCGGCGCCCGGACAATCGAACTCGCCCAACACCACATCACGCACCAAGGCGCGGCCATAGTCAGCACCGAATTCGGTTTCGACGGCGCGAGTAAATTCGCTGTGCTTCACCGTTACAGGCGGAAATCGGCGGGATCGAACGAATCCGCGGTAAACGCGCCGGGGTCTTCGGGCAACACCAGCTCAAAGTCGGGCATATCCTCGAGCCCGACCATGCCGCGCGCGACATCGAAGTCGACCGGAATACGTTCCGGTGCACGCAGCGTGGGATCGATGACACCGACGGCCGGCGAACGAACGCCGCGAACAGCCTCGAGGCTGGCTACACGGTCACCCACCGCAAAGAGCACCTCGGACAAAGACATGCCATAGGCGCGAGCAAGGTTGTTGATGATCTCGCTGGAGGGTTCCTTCAGCCCGCGCTCGAGCTCGGAAATGTATCCCTGAGAAACTCGAGCGGTTTCGGACACGGCGCTGAGAGTGAGACCCTGACGCTTGCGCGCATCGCGAAAAACGCCGCCCAGCTGTTCACGAATCAGAACCATGGTTCCCCTCTCGATTGGTACTTACTGTACCTCAGCATAAAAGCAGAGGGCTCCCCCATTTATTCCCGTGGCAGAGAATTTGCTATGAGTTCCAGCGCGAGGTCCCGGGCAGCGTGACGGATCTGGTCCCTGCCGCCCACGAAATGCGCGCCCTCGCAGCGCTCCCCCTCGGCCGTCGCCACTGCGACGAACACGGTACCGACAGGAACACCATCCTGAGTGTCCGGGCCGGCGACCCCCGTAGTGGACACACCGATGTCGGCGCCCAAGACATCTCGCGCGCCTCGGGCCATCTGAATCGCCACCTCGGCACTGACCGCTCCGTGTGCGGCCAAGACGGCAGAATCGACGCCCGCAAGGCCCGACTTCACATCGGTCGCGTACGCGACAATGGACCCCCGAACAACGGCCGATGCTCCCGCGGGTTGCACCAGCGCAGAAATCACGAGCCCGCCCGTCAACGATTCACAGGTCGCCACCGTCAGACCCGCAGCCAAGAGCTCCGCCTCCAGTGCGGCAACTCGAGGCTCGTCCCACGTCATCGCGCGCGCCACGCCTTGATCACATAATCGGCGCCCGATGCGACAGTCAACACGACTGCCGCTGTCATCACGACGGCGTTGATGTCGTACGCCACGAAACCGACCAGTTCAGAGAACGGCGCAATCGCCAGTGTGATTGCCACCGACTGCGTGACCGTCTTCAGTTTCCCCGCCCACGAGGCTGCATGAATTTCCTTGCTGACAATCACCATGCGGTACACCGTGATACCCAGTTCGCGAACCAGGATGACCACCGTGATCCACCACGGCAGCTCGCCGTGATACGACAGCGCAATCAGTGCTGCGGTGATGACCAGTTTGTCCGCAATTGGGTCGAGCAGTACCCCCAGCGAGGTTGACAGGTTACGACCGCGCGCAAGTGCGCCGTCGATGGCATCCGAGGCGATGATGGCGACAAAGACGCCCGCCGCCAACCATCGTCCGTTGGACGACAAATCCGACATCATCAACACAAAGAACAGCGGCGATGCAGCCACACGCGCAAACGTCACCAGGTTGGCCACATTCCAGTTCGAGACGGGTCCATCACCGGAACGCAGAACACGGCCGGCCATTAGTACTCCCGACCGGTGAGGCCCCAGGCGTCTTCATCGGAGTCGCCCTCGACCTCGGGCACACCGTCCATCGCACGCGCCATCGGGTCGTTATATCGTTCATCGGACTCGGCGTCATAGGCCGGCGCAGTGAGCCCCTCAAAAGGTCCCGTGGGCGGCTCGATGGGGTCAAAGCCCGGATCGAAGTTCACGTGAGACGACGCGGCACGAGGCGCGGGAACCTGTTCATCACCGGGCTCGACGGTGTCCGCCTCGACCGTGTCGTACGGTTCGGCAAGCACCGCGGCGGCCTCGGCCGTGGGCAGGTCCGAGCCGAAGGTTTCTTCTGCATCGGAGATCGCGGCGGCGGCTGCGACAACAGGCACAGCCGCTGCGACCGCTGCGGCAGCGGGAGCGGTGTCAGGAACGTCCTCTCCCCGCAGTTTCGCCAGAACGGACGCGAGCTGGTCCGCCGAGACGAGCACCTCGCGCGCCTTGGATCCCTCGCTGGGGCCCACAATGTCGCGGGACTCCATCAGGTCCATCAGGCGGCCTGCCTTTGCGAAGCCCACGCGGAGCTTGCGCTGCAGCATCGAGGTCGAACCGAACTGTGTGCTGACGACCAGCTCGACGGCCTGCAACAGCACCTCGAGGTCATCCCCGATATCGGCGTCGACCTCTTTCTTTGTGGCGACCGCATCGACGTCATCCCGGTATTCGGGGTCGGCCTGGTTGCGGACGTGTCGAACCACGTGAGCGATTTCTTCCTCAGTGACCCATGCACCCTGCACACGCACCGGCTTGCTGGCACCCATGGGGAGGAACAAACCGTCACCCTGACCGATCAGTTTTTCGGCACCGGGCTGGTCGAGAATAACGCGGGAGTCGGTCATGGACGACACCGCAAACGCCAGCCTGGACGGCACGTTGGCCTTGATCAGACCTGTGACGACGTCGACCGAGGGACGCTGTGTGGCAAGCACCAGGTGAATTCCCGAGGCGCGAGCCAACTGGGTGATGCGGACAATCGAATCTTCGACATCGCGCGGGGCCACCATCATGAGGTCGGCGAGCTCGTCGACCACGATCAACAGGTACGGGTAGGGGCGCAGCACACGCTGGCTTCCGGGCGGCGGCACCAACTTGCCCGAAATGACATCACGGTTGAAGTCGTCGACGTGGCGGTAACCAAACGCGTGCAGGTCGTCGTAGCGCAGGTCCATCTCTTTCACGACCCACTGCAGCGCCTCGGCGGCTTTCTTGGGGTTCGTAATGATGGGGGTAATCAGGTGGGGCACGCCCTGGTAGGCCGACAGCTCGACGCGCTTCGGGTCGATGAGGACCATGCGCACCTCGGACGGTGTGGCGCGCATCAGCAGCGACGTGATCATCGAGTTCACAAACGACGACTTTCCCGCACCGGTCGCACCGGCGACCAACAGGTGCGGCATCTTTGCCAGGTTGGCGACAACAAAGCCACCCTCGACGTCCTTGCCGACGCCCATGGTCATGGGGTGCGTGGACTGCTTTGCCGTGGTGGAACGGAGCACGTCACCGAGGGTGACGATATCGCGGTCCGTGTTGGGAATTTCGATACCGATGGCCGACTTGCCGGGGATCGGGGTGAGGAAGCTGACCTCGTTCGACGCCACGGCGTATTCGATGTTGCGGCTCAGCTGGGTGACTCGTTCCACCTTCACGCCAGATGCCAGCTCTACTTCGTACCGTGTGACCGAGGGCCCGCGCATGAAACCGGTGACCTTTGCGTCGACACCGAACTGTTCCAAAACGTTCGTGATCGCGGCAATGACCTTGTCGTTCACCGGCGACTTTGCCTTGGGCGGCGAACCGGCCCCCAGCAGGGCGTCCTTTGGCAACGAATAGGGTCGACCGGGTCGAGCCGCGGGGGCGCTCGCAGCGGCAGGCAGCGACTCGACAACCGGTGCTGCAGCGGGCGCGGCGGGCGCAGCCGCAACGATCGGTTCCACCACGGCGGTCGTCATGTCGGCGGCGACAGATGCGACGGTGGTGCTCGCCTCGTCATGCGCACGGAACATGTCCTGCAGGATGTCGGTCGCGCTGGGTTCGGATTCGACAGCAGAATCGAACGCCACATCCTTTTTGGGTCGCTTCCACCAGGGACCACGAATTTCTGCGCCCAGGTCGCTGTGCGAACTGATTCCCGCCAGAGGTCCGGTCATCGTCGGAGCGGTCGGCGCAGAATGGCGTTGCGGGAACAGGAACCCCCACAGTTCGACCACACGGTTCTTTACCTGTGTCGGCGACGTCTTTGTGAGGATGAGGAACGAGAAAAGGCCGAGCGCGACAAACAGCGGAATCGTCACCCAGGCGGTCACGAGGTTCGTCAGACCGTCAGCAGCCAACCACCCGATCACACCGCCGACGCGCGAGATCATCATGTCGGCATCCGACGGCTGGGGCTTGCCGCCCGCGATGTGCGCAATGGCGGTCGCGGCGAGTACGAACACGCTCAAGCCGATAGCGATTCGTCGGTTGTCCGCTTCGTTCAACGGGTGGCGGAAAAGCCACGTGGCGAACCCGATGAAAATGACGGGAAACACAAAACCGATGCTGCCCACGAACAGACCCAGGGTGTACGTGTCAAGGAATTTGGCCCACTCGGCCAACGGAACGAACCACTTCGTGATTGCGCCGGTGACCCCGAGGATCACGAGCAGGAAGGGGAACCCGTCCCGACGGTCTTCCTTTGCGATGGGCGTCGAGATGAAGAGGCGGAACACCGCACCTGTCGCGTGTGCGAGGGCAAGCCAGATGACGACGAGGGGGTTAGGCCCTTCGGGGCGAACCGCGGGACGCCCAATTGGGCGCGTCGAATTTACTGAACTTGATTTACCCGACTGCGGGCGCGGTGAACGTGCCATGCCATCACGCTACCCGCGGGGTGGCAGGTATCGCCGATACGACACAGGCGGACTATGCCTCGATGACGACGGGGACGATCATGGGTCGACGACGTTTCTTTGTCGATACCCAACGACCCACCGTGCGGCGGATCACCTGTTGGAACTGACCAGCGTCGCGTGTGCCCGAGTTCGAGGCCTCGTGCAGTGCCGAGACAATCTGAGGGATGACCTCGTCAAATACGGCATCGTCTTCGGCGAAACCGCGGGCCTGAATTTCGGGACCCACGATTACGGCACCCGTGTTGGCGTCGATGGCGACGAAGATCGAGATGAAGCCTTCTTCCGCCAGGATTCGCCGGTCTTTCAGGTCGGCGTCCGTGATTTCACCGACGCTGGAGCCGTCGACGTAGACAAAGCCGAGGTCCAGTTGGCCGGCCAGCCACATGTCGCCCTGGCGCATGTCAATGACGGTACCGTTTTCGCAGATGATGGTGTTCTCGGCGGGGACACCGGTCTTGATCGCCAGTGCCGCGTTGGCGTGCAGGTGGCGAGGCTCCCCGTGGATGGGGATCACATTTTTGGGCTTGACGATGTTGTAGCAGTACAACAGCTCGCCGGCCGCTGCGTGACCCGACACGTGGACTTTGGCGTTGCCCTTGTGAATCACGTCGGCGCCCAACGAAATCAGCCCGTTGATCACGCGGAACACCGCGTTCTCGTTTCCGGGAATCAGCGACGAGGCGAGGATGACGGTGTCACCGTGGCCGATCGAGATCTGGTGTTCTTGGTTGGCCATGCGCGAGAGGACAGCCATGGGTTCACCCTGCGAACCTGTCGACATGAAGACCACACGGTGCGCGGGGAGTTCCATCGCGTCCTTGAGGTCGACGATGGTTCCCTCGGGAACGTTGAGGTAGTCGAGTTCGCTGGCGATGCCCATGTTGCGCACCATCGATCGGCCGACGAAGGCGACGTGCCGACCGTTGGCGACAGCGGCGTCGACGATCTGTTGCACGCGGTGCACGTGGCTGGCAAAGCTGGCCACGACGACACGGCCGGTGGCACGGTGCATCACCTGCTCGATGACGGGGCCGATTTCGGCTTCCGGCGTCGTGAATCCGGGCACGTCGGCGTTGGTCGAGTCGGTCATGAACACGTCGACGCCTTCTTCGCCCAGTCGGGCAAAGGCGCGCAGGTCGGTGAGTCGACCGTCCAACGGCAGCTGGTCCATCTTGAAGTCACCGGTGGCGAGCACGAGGCCAGCGGGGGTGCGAATTGCGACGGCCAGCGCGTCGGGGATCGAGTGGTTAACGGCCACAAATTCGAGGTCGAAGTCACCGAATCGCACACGTTCGCCGTCTTCGACGACACGCAACACCGGCGTGATGCGGTGCTCCTTGGTCTTTGCGGCCACAAACGCGAGCGTCAGTTTCGAGCCAATCAGCGGAATGTCGTTGCGCAGACGCAGCAGGTAGGGCACGGCGCCGATGTGGTCTTCGTGTCCGTGGGTCAACACGATGCCGACGATGTCGTCGAGTCGGTCACGGATCGGTTCGAAGTCGGGAAGAATCAGGTCGACACCGGGCTGGGTTTCCTCGGGGAACAGCACGCCACAGTCCACGATCAGCAGCTTGCCGTCGTATTCATAGACGGTCATGTTGCGACCGATTTCGCCCAAACCTCCGAGCGGGATGATGCGCAGTGTGCCGTTTTCCAAACGGCCTGGCGCACTAATAAATCGAGGCATGAGCCTCCAATCGTCTAGCGGGTTGTGCCGGCAATCTTGGGCAATGCGCCACCCGCGGCGGCGTTGCGGTCCGGACGGAATTCAGAGAAGTCAACGCCGGCAACCCCGTGAACCAACGCAACCGAGTCCTCGATGAGGGCGGCTTCGTGGTCTTCGGGACCGACCAACGGCAGACGTACACGGGGCGAACCGATGCGGCCCAGTCCGTGCAGGATGTACTTGGTGGCGACGGTGCCCGGTACGTGGGTCATGGTCGCGCGTACGAGGGGTTCCAGCAGTTTGTGCTGTTCGGTGGCGGCGTGAAGGTCGCCACGGTTCACGGCGTCAACCATGATTCGGTACGGGGTGGGCGCGATGTTCGCGGTCACGCCGATGAGGCCCGATCCACCGATGGACAGCAGGGGAAGCACGTTCGAGTCGTCGCCGGCGAAGTACAGCAGGTCGGTCTGGTTCATCACTCGCGATGCTTCGGCGAGGTCACCCTTCGCGTCCTTGACCGCCACAATGTTGGGGTGCTTCGAGGCGCGCAGGATGGTTTCGTACTTGATTTCGATTCCGGCCCGACCGGGGATGTCATACATGATGACGGGAAGGTCGGTGGCGTCGGCGATCATGCGGAAGTGCGTCAGCACACCGGCCTGGGTGGGCTTGTTGTAGTACGGGGTGACGATCATGACACCGTCGGCACCCGCCTTTTCGCTCTTCTGGTACAGCTCGATCGCGTGTGCGGTTTCGTTGGATCCACCGCCGGTGATGATTTTGGCGCGGCCGGCCGAAACTTCCTTGCCCACCTCGACGAGTCGAATTTTTTCGGGGTCGGTCAGGGTGGAGGTCTCACCGGTGGTTCCGGTGACGACGATTCCGTCGGCACCGTGGGTGATGACGTCATCCATCAGCTTTTCGACTGCGGGCCAGTCCACTTCACCGTCAGCCTGGAAGGGCGTTACGAGGGCGACCAGGACCTGGCCGAAGGGGTTGCCGTTGTGATGCGTCATAGTCTGTCCAGCCTAACGATTACGGGGCCACACGGCCGTTGGCGTTGAACGCTGCGGCGGTCATGGGCATGAGTTCTTCCCAGAAGGTTTCCATCTTTTCGGCGACCATTTCGATTTCTCGCTGCGGGAACGACGGGAAGTGGGTTCCCTCTCGCATGGTGCGCAGGCTGAGGAAGTTCATCAGCGAACGCGAGTTCATGGTCACGTACATGGACGAATAGATGTTGACGGGCAGCACGCTGCGAGCCACTTCACGGGCCACCCCGGCGTCGAGCATGCGCTGGTACGACTCGTATGCTGCGGTCGACGAGGCGCGCACCTCGGCATCGACGAGTTCGTACTGTTCGGGTGTGCCGGGGATGAATTCGTAGTGACCGGTTTTGCCGATCTGTACGAGGTTGCGCTCCTGGTTGGGCACATAGAAGACGGGACGGAGTTCCCGGTAGCGACCGCTTTCTTCGTTGTACGAGGCCATGCGGTGGCGCATGAATTCGCGGAACACAAAGATGGGTGCCTGGACATAGAAGGTCATCGAGTTGTGCTCGAAGGGCGAACCGTGGCGGTCGCGCATCAGGTAGTTGATGAGGCCCTTGTCGCGAGCGCCGGCTTCGTCGGTTGCACCGTCGAGCGATTGTTCGCCCTGGGTGGATACACGGGCAGCGAACAGAACGTCGGAGTCCTGAGCTGCGGCGCGCACGAGTTCGACGGTGACATCGCTGCGGAAAATAGGTTCGCTCATGCCTGCAAGCCTATCGAACAAGATTGGATGGGGCTATTTGTGCCGATTTGTTGGGGTGGGTTCACGTGCGTCAAGCCCCAAAAACGAGGTCTGCACTCCCCCACTTGTGGGGGAGACGTAACAGTCCGCAATGTAACCACACCGGTCGCCGTTTTTACGTACCGTTGTCGTATGAACACCACGCTGACCGTACTCGCACTCGTCGCCGTTGCGACCGTGCTGGGCTTGTTGTGGAAGCGCACCCAAGGCCGAGTATCGAAGCCGGCCTCTGCCTCGGTGATTCCCGCAGAGTTTGTCACCCCGGGCGCCACCACCCTGTTGCAGTTCACCACGGAAATGTGCGGACCCTGCGCAGCACTGAAGCCCCAGTTGACCAAACTGGCGCTGTACCGTTCCGATATTGCGCACCGTGAGGTCGACGCACTGGAACACATTGACTTGGCATCACGCCTGAATATCCGTTCGACCCCAACGACCCTGATCGTGACCGACGCCGGTGAGGTAGTGGGCCGGATCAACGGTGTCGCACCCGCACGTGTCTTCCTTGACGCCATCGACGGCGCCCACAAAACAGCAGCCTAGGAGGCCCTCATGAACGCACAGACCCCCAGCGGTATCGACCCCCGCGGTCCCCGCTTTGGCGCAACCATCACCTCGGTCTTGTTGCTGATTGTCGTAGCTACTGGGCTGGACTCGGCCGGCACCGTCGGCACTCTCGCCGAGCGCGTCGGCCAGTTCCCCTTCCTGCTGCTCGTCGTCATCACGGTCCTGTTTGGCTGGGGCGCCGTCGCCGGTGTGTCACGACACCCGTACGGTGTGGCCTTCAAGAAGTTCGTGCGTCCCCGCCTCTCGGCGCCCGAGTTCCTCGAAAGCCCCGCAGGCCCCACCTTTGCTCAGGCTGTCGGCTTCATCGTGGCCGCGACCGGTGTGGTCCTGCACCTCGCCGGAGTCCCCTTTGGGCTGGTTGGTGCCGCTTCGGCCGCATTCATTGCCGCTTTCCTCAATGCGTTCTTCGGGTACTGCCTGGGCTGCGAAATCTATTTGACCTTTGCAAAGCGCGGAATCACCTTCGGGCTGGACAAGCGTTTCGGTGGAACCGTCGCACCCGAGACCGACCCACACATCTAGTCGTACAACACGAGCCCGCAATCTGGCGCTCGACGTCACACTTCCGCCACAACCTCCCCTATCGTGTAGTTCAAGGGGAGGTTGTCGCATGTCTACACCGAAGCAGGGCCGTACCGCCGTCATCGCCGGAGCCACCGGGTTCATCGCCACCGCTGTTGCCGCACAGCTGCGCGCCGAGGGCTGGACCGTGATCCGTCTGGTGCGTCGCACACCGTTGGGCGCCAACGAAGTGCAGTGGGATCCCGCATCGGGCGAGCTGGACCCCAGCGTGCTGTCGGGCGTGGATGCCGTCATCAACATGGCGGGCGCCTCGATCGGGAAAATGCCGTGGACCGCTGCATGGAAACGGGAAATCATGGACTCCCGTGTGCAGACAACGGGGACTTTGGCGCGGGCAATGGCCTCAGCCGAGGTGGCACCCGCGGTGTTCCTCAGCGCATCGGGCACCGGGTCGTACGGCAATCGTGGCGATGAAGGCCTGGACGAAAATTCGGAACGCTCCGACGGCTATCTCGCGGACGTCGTCGTCGCCTGGGAGGCCGCAGCACAGCCCGCGATCGATGCCGGAATCCGTACCGTGTTTCTGCGCACCGGAATCGTGTTGGGCGATGGCGGCGCATTGAGTCCGCTGCGGCTCGCCACAAACCTCGGCGCTGCGGCACGTGTGGGTCGGGGCTCGCAGTGGTGGCCGTGGATTTCCATGACTGACGAGGTTCGCGCCATCGTGCACCTGATCGACTCCCGGCTCGCGGGACCCGTGAACCTTGTGGGCCCCACGCCGGCAACGAGCGAAACCATTACGCGCGCCTTGGCACGTTCACTGAAACGGCCCCACCTGTTCGTGATTCCCGAGTTCGTCGTCCGCGCCGGTTTTGGGCAGGGCGGCGTAGAACTGCTGCTGTGGTCACAGAAGGTGACCCCCGCGGCGCTGCAGTCCGACGGTTTCGAGTTCACCCACACGACCGCCGGCGCGGCACTCGACTCGCTATAGGCGGACGGTGAACCGACCCGTTATCGGGCCGACGCAGGAAAAACGCCGAAGACGAACCGCACCATGGTTCCCACGCCACGGAAACGGCCGGGGTCCCGGGCAACAAAGACAGCACGAACCGGGATTGCCAGCAGGGCCCCAAAGACGCGGGTAAAGATGA
>JBEEON010000066.1:0-11615 GCA_041191625.1 Actinomycetota bacterium
AAGCAGAAGAACGAAAACAATAAGGAAGCTAATTCCGCGGAAATGGTCGAACAGGCGTCGAACTGCACCCTGGTTGTTGTCAGCGATGCGGGCATGCCGGGCATCAGCGACCCCGGTTTTGCGTTGGTGCGTGAGGCGGCCGCACAGGGCGTGACGGTGACGGTCATCCCCGGACCTTCGGCTGTGCTGACCGCCGTCGCACTGTCGGGTTTCCCGACGGACCGTTTCGCGTTCGAGGGTTTCGTGCCGCGCAAGGGTCGGGCGGGGTTCTTCCAGGCCCTCGCCGGTGAACGCCGAACCCTCGTGTTCTTTGAATCGCCGCACCGGATCGGGGAAACCCTGTCGATTATGGCGCACAGTTTGGGTGCGGATCGTCGGGCTGCGGTGTGTCGTGAACTGACCAAAATGTATGAGGAAGTCGTCCGTGGCGGGCTCGGTGAACTGGCAGAGCGTTTCGCCGAGGGCGCTCGCGGCGAGATCGTCATCGTCCTCGAGGGAGCGGGTGAGGCGACGGTGACGGTGGATTCGGCGCTCGCCGAGGTTCTGTCCCGGGTCGAGGCGGGTGACCGTTTGAAGGATGCCTGCCGTGAGGTCGCGGAACTGACAGGGCTGGCCAGTCGTGAACTGTATCAGGCCGCTCTCGCCGTTCAGCGCTAAACCGTAGACTAGGGGAGTTATGTCGAGCGAAAATTCTTACTTCATCACCACCCCCATCTTCTATGTGAATGACGTCCCCCACATCGGGCACGCATACACCGAGGTGGCGGCGGATGTTCTTGCCCGCTGGAATCGTCAGAACGGCAAGGACGCCTGGATGCTCACCGGCACCGACGAGCACGGCCAGAAGATTCTGCGCACCTCTGTTGCGAACGGTGTGAGCCCCCAGGAGTGGGCCGACAAGCTGGTGACCGAGTCGTGGAAACCCCTGTTGGACACGATTTCGATCAAGAACGACGATTTCATTCGCACGACCGAGCCTCGCCACGAGACTGCGGTGCAGAAGTTCCTCGAGCTGTTGCGCGAGAAGGGCTACATCTATTCGGGTGAGTACGAGGGTTACTACTGTGTCGGTTGCGAGGAATACAAGCAGCCCGGTGACCTGATTGAGGGTGGCGAAGATTTCCCCGGCGAAAAGGTGTGTGCAATCCACACTCGCCCCATTGAAATTCTGAAGGAGTCGAACTACTTCTTCCGCATGAGCGACTTCCAACAGCAGTTGTTGGACCTGTACGAATCGCAGCCCGATTTCATTCAGCCCGAGAGCGTTCGCAACGAAATCTTGTCGTTTGTGCGCCGCGGTTTGGATGACTTGTCGATTTCGCGTTCCAGCTTTGACTGGGGCATCAAGATTCCGTGGGACGACTCTCATGTTGTCTATGTCTGGTTCGAGGCGTTGCTGAACTACATCACCGCTTCGGGTTGGGGTGCTGACGACGAGTCGTTTGAGGCTCGTTGGCCGGCTATTCACATTGTCGGCAAGGACATTGCACGATTCCATGCGGTCATCTGGCCGGCGATGCTGATGGCTGCGGGCATCCAGCCTCCTCGCCGCGTGTTCGGTCACGGCTGGTTGCTGGTCGGTGGCGAAAAGATGTCGAAGTCGAAGCTGACGGGTATCGCCCCGCACCAGATCACCGACGTTTTTGGCGCCGATGCGTTCCGTTACTACTTCATGAGTGCCATCAGCTTTGGCCAGGACGGTTCGTTCTCCTGGGAGGACCTGTCGGCCCGATACCAGGCAGAGTTGGCGAACGGTTTCGGCAACTTGGCGTCCCGAGTTCTGGCGATGGTTGCCCGCTACTGCGACAACGTGGTGCCCGCAGCGACCGAGATGAACGAGGCGGACACCGCCATCGTCGACACGGTCCGTCAGGCTTTTGTGGACGCGAACGCTGCGATCGACAAGCTGGCCATCCAGTCCGCCATTTCGAGTGTGTGGCGCATCGTCGACGCGCTGAACGGTTACATCACCGACCAGGAGCCGTGGGCTTTGGCCAAGGACGACGCCAACCGCGACCGTTTGCACACTGTCCTGTACACCGCTGTGGAAGGCCTTCGCGCCATCTCGGTGGGACTGTCGCCCATCATGCCGACCGCCGCTCAGAAGCTGTGGGATGCGCTGGGTGCCGCCGAGGCCTTGGGTGAACTGGAATCGCAGCAGCTGGTGCGTGCCGGCGAGTGGGGTCAGATTCCTGCCGGTGTTCACACGTCGGCGTTGGACGCACTGTTCCCCCGTATCGAGGAGTAGTCGGTGACTGAACCGCTTCGCCAGCGTTCCACTGGGGATGGTGCGATGAAGCGCGACCTCGAATTCCCGCCGATTCCGGACGGCCTGGCCGTGCCGGTGTACGACAACCACACCCACCTGGAAATTGCGGACGGCGACAATCCGTTGCCCCCGGAAGAAAACCTTCGGCGGGCGACCGCTGTGGGTGTTCGCGGTGTGGTGCAGGTGGGAACCGACCTGGTGACGTCCCAGTGGAGCGCCGCCCTGGCGGCACGTGACCCTCGCGTTCTCGCGGCGGTGGCGATTCACCCCAACGAGGCGCCGCAGCTGGCCGAGCAGGGTCTGCTGTCGGAACACATTGCCGGCATCGCCGAACTGGCGACACAGGATCGTGTGCGCGCCGTGGGCGAGACGGGCCTCGATTTTTTCCGCACCGGCGAGGACGGTCGTGCCGCCCAGTTCGAAAGTTTCGAGGCGCACATTCAGATCGCCAAGGACAACGGGATTGCGTTGCAGATCCACGACCGCGATGCACACGGCGATGTGGTGCAGACGCTGTTGCGTGTGGGCGCTCCGGAGGCCACGGTTTTTCATTGTTTCTCGGGTGACGAGGAATTGGCCAGGGTGTGTGCCGACCACGGGTGGTACATGTCGTTTTCGGGCACGGTGACGTTCAAGAATTCACAGGGGTTGCGTGACGCGTTGGCGATCGCCCCGCGCGAGCTGGTCATGGTGGAAACGGATGCGCCGTTCCTCACACCCATTCCGTACCGCGGTCGCCCCAACGGTTCATACCTGATCCCGTTGACGGTGCGTTTCATGGCCGAAACGCTGGAGGTGCCCGTCGATGAACTGTGCCACCAGCTGGCGGCGAACACCGAGGCGGTGTACGGACAATGGTGACCCTGTTGGGTGCGTCCGAGATTCGTGCGCTGGCAGCCGAACTCGATGTGACTCCCACCAAAAAGTGGGGCCAGAATTTTGTGCACGATGCGAACACCGTCCGCAAGATTGTGCAGGCGTCGAGCCTTGAACCGGGTGCATCGGTGCTCGAGGTGGGGCCCGGTCTGGGGTCGTTGACCCTGGGGTTGCTCGAGGCGGGTCATCCGGTGACCGCGATCGAGATCGACCCTCGTTTGGCTGCACGGTTGCCGAAAACTGCTGCAGAGCACGGTGTGCCCGCCGGCCAGTTCAGTGTCATCAACACGGACGCGTTGACGGTCACCGAACTGCCGGTGCAGCCGACCGCGCTGGTGGCGAACCTGCCCTATAACATTTCGGTTCCCGTGATTGTGCACCTGCTGACCCAGTTCCCCAGCATCCACCGGGTGCTGGTCATGGTGCAGGCCGAGGTGGGTCACCGTCTCGCCGCCGCACCGGGTTCGAAGGTGTACGGGGTTCCATCGGTGAAGGCCGCATGGTGGGGTGACTGGTCGATCGCGGGCGCGGTGTCACGTCAGGTGTTTTGGCCTGTCCCCAACGTCGATTCGGTGCTCGTCGCCATGTCGGGGCATGACACCCCGGGTGATGACGAGCTGCGCCGCCGCACTTTTGCGCTGGTGGATGCCGCGTTTGGGCAGCGCCGCAAGACCCTGCGCCAGGCCCTGTCGACCCTCGTCGGTGGAACCGCAGAGTCCGAGGCGTTGTGTGCGGCCGCGGGAATTGACCCGGGCGCTCGAGGCGAGTCACTGGTGCTGTCGGATTATCTGGCCTTGGCCGGGGCCTGGTCGAAGTAGCCCGGGATGGCGGTCAGCGCTTCAGCTCCGGGGAAGTTCAACCTGTATTTGGGTGTCGGACCGCTGCGGTCGGACGGTTTTCATGACCTTGCCACGGTGTTCCAGGCGGTCTCGTTGCGCGAAACCGTGACGGTCACCGAGTCTTCCACGCTGAGCTGCGAGTTTTCGGGACCGCTGGATGTGTCCGAAATCCCGCTGGGCCCCCGCAACCTCGTGATTCGTGCCGCACAGGCAATCGCCGACGCGACGGGCTATTCCGGTGGCGTGCACATCGCCGTCGATAAGCGTGTTCCCATCGCCGGCGGAATGGGTGGTGGCTCGGCGGATGCTGCTGCGGCGTTGGCTGCCGTCAATGAGCTGTGGGGGACGGGGCTCGACGATTCTGAGCTGCTGCGCCTTGCCGCTGATTTGGGCAGCGACGTGCCGTTCGCGTTTCGTGGGGGCACTGCGGTCGGGCTGGGTCGTGGCGACGAACTGCATGACGTTCCCGATTCGGCGGTTTTTCAGTGGGTGCTCGTCATGTCGGACCGCGGCCTGTCGACCCCGGACGTGTATCGACGGCTCGATGAGCTTCGCGAGGCGCGCACCCCGGGTGGGTCCGTCACCGCGCCGGCTGCTCAGGTGCCCACGGGTTTGCGTGACGCCTTGAACTCGGGGGATGCCGTGCGGGTAGCCGCACTGGTGCACAACGATTTGCAGGAAGCGGCGGTGAGTCTGCAGCCCGAGCTGGCGGACACCCTCGCGTGGGGTGAATCTCGGGGTGCTTTGAGGGGGATCGTGTCGGGCAGTGGGCCGACGACGGCGTTCCTTATGGCCGATGCCGAACAGGCTGCGGCGTTGGCTGCGGCTTTTACTGCTCGGGGTCAGCGGGCTCTCGCGGTGCAGTCTCCGGTTCCGGGCGTGCGTCAACCGTAAACGGCACCCCAAAGAAGCTCAACAGAATCGCGAACGCGGCGGCACCCACCAGCGCGATGTCGGCCACATTGCCCACAAAGTACCCGGCGTAGTCGATGAAGTCGACGATTTTGCCTTGGGCGAATTCGTCACCGCGCAGCAGACGGTCACCGAAATGCGAGACCGCTCCACCCAGCATTGATCCGACAGCGATTGCCCACACGAGCGTGCGAGTGCGTGCGGCGATGACCAGAAGTGCGACCGAGGCGAGCCCCGCGATGATGGTGAGAATCCAGGTGTACCCCGTGCCCAGCCCGAATGCGGCGCCGGGGTTGTACACGAGTCGCCACTGGATCAGCTCGCCGATGAGCGGCACGCCGACACCGGGGGTGAGGGTCTGTTCGGCCCAGACCTTCGTGAACTGGTCGACCACCAACCAGACGGCGGCCAAGACGAATGCGACGAGGGGGGCGAGGCGAATCTTCACACCCCTATTCTCGCAAGTTTTCCACGGTAGTCTGACGAGGTGCATCTGGTCGGTATCGAAAATTGTTCCCACGAGTTCCCTCAGCGAACGATTTTTGAGTCCCTGACGATTGCAATTCATTCGGGCGACCGCATCGGTGTGGTCGGTCGTAACGGTGACGGAAAATCCACGCTGTTGCGCATCCTGTCGGGTGATTTGGTCCCCGACTCCGGCAACGTCATCCGACGCAGCGGGCTGCGGTTGGGGATGTTAGACCAGACCGACAATTTTGATGAAACCGTGACGGTCCTCAGCACCGTGGTGGGCGATGGGCCCGAGCACGAGTGGGCGTCGGACCCGAAAATTCGTGACGTCCTCAAGGGCCTGCTCTCGGACCTCGATCACCAGGCCCTGATCGGTTCACTGTCGGGCGGTCAGCGCCGGCGGGTCGGGTTGGCACGGTTGCTGGTGGGCGACTGGGATGTGATTTTGCTCGACGAACCCACCAACCACCTGGATGTCACGGGTGTGTCGTGGCTGGCGCAGCACATCAACTCTCGTTGGCCGTCGGGCCAGGGTGGGCTGGCTGTGGTCACGCACGACCGCTGGTTCCTTGACGCGATCTCGACCGAGACGTGGGAAGTGCACGACGGAATCATCGACCGCTATGAGGGCGGTTATGCGGCCTACACTTTGCAGCGTTTAGAGCGCCAGCGCCAGGCCAGCACCATGGAGGAGCGCCGACAGAACCTGTTGCGCAAAGAGCTGGCGTGGCTTCGACGCGGAGCCCCGGCCCGAACCTCGAAACCTAAGTTCCGTATCGAGGCGGCCAACGCGTTGATCGAGAACGTCCCCGCCCCGCGTGACAGCGTCGAGCTGGGTCGGATGGCGACACAGCGTCTGGGCAAGGACGTCGTCGATTTGCTCGATGTGTCGGTGGCGTTCGACGACAAGACGATTCTGCGGGACATCGAGTGGCGGCTGGCTCCCGGTGAGCGCACCGGAATCCTCGGCGCCAATGGTGCCGGAAAGTCCACCCTGATGGGGTTGATTGATGGCCGAGTCCACCCCACCGAGGGTCGTGTGAAGACGGGTAAAACCGTGGTGGTCCGACGTCTGGATCAGCGGCTTGAGGGGCTCGACGACATCATGGACGACCGCGTTTCGGCGGTCATCGCACGGTATCGGACCGAATATTCGGTCGGTGGAGCTACGCTCTCGCCAGGGCAGCTGCTGGAACGGTTGGGCTTTCAGACGGCTCAACTGTCGACCGAGGTGCGGAACCTGTCGGGTGGTCAGAAACGCCGACTGCAGTTTCTGCTAATCCTGTTGGACGAGCCGAACGTGCTGTTGTTGGATGAGCCCACCAACGACCTCGACATCGACATGCTTGCGGCCATGGAGGATGTGCTCGACACCTGGCCCGGAACGCTGATCGTGGTGTCACACGACCGGTACCTGCTGGAGCGCATCACCGACAACCAGTTCGCGGTGATGAACGGACACCTGCGGCATCTTCCGGGCGGAATCGACGAATACCTTCGACTCGAGGCGGCCCAGTCCGCGCAGCCCGCAGCAAGCCCGCAACGCGGTGCCACGTCCGATTCGGCGGCTCAGCCCGCGCCGACCGGTGGGTCGGAACTTTCGGGGGCGGAACGTCGGGCACTCGAGAAGGAACTGCAATCCTTGGAACGCAAGATTGCAAAAATTTCGGGCGAAGTTGACGGTGTCCACGCGTTGATGGCGGCGCACGATTCCTCGGACTACGCCGGGCTGTCGGCGCTGTCGGACAAACTGCGCGGAATCGAGTCCGAACTGGAAGCCACCGAGGGTCAGTGGCTCGAGGTCGTGACCGCGCTCGAAGCGTAGCGGCGGCTTAGCCGAAACGTCCCGAGATGTAATCTTCGGTGCGCTGGTCGCTGGGGTCTTCAAAGATTTTCGTCGTCGTGTCGTATTCCACCAACACTCCGGTGCGGTTTCCGGTGGTGTCGTCGGCGTGGGCGGTGAAGAACGCGGTGCGGTCGGCGACGCGGGCCGCCTGCTGCATGTTGTGGGTGACGATGACGATCGTGTAGTCCTTTTTCAGTTCCACCATCAGGTCTTCGATGCGCATTGTCGCGATGGGGTCCAGTGCCGAACAGGGTTCATCCATGAGGATGATGTCGGGCTTGACTGCGATGGTGCGTGCGATGCAGAGGCGCTGCTGCTGACCGCCGGACAGCCCGAACGCGCTCTGCTTCAGCTTGTCCTTCACTTCGTCCCACAGCGCCGCCTTGGTCAGGGCTTCCTCGACGAGGTCATCCATGCTGCTGGGTTTCATGCCCGTCACACGGGGGCCATAGGCGATGTTGTCATAAATGGATTTGGGGAACGGGTTGGGCTTCTGGAACACCATGCCGATGCGACGGCGCACCTCGATGGCGTCGACGTCGGGCCCGTAAATGTCTTCGCCTTGGAACGATATCCGGCCGGTGACTCGGGCGCCATCGACGAGGTCGTTCATGCGGTTCAGCGAACGCAAGAGGGTCGATTTGCCGCAACCCGAGGGGCCGATCAGTGCGGTGATTTCGTTGATTCCGAAGTCCATGGACACGTCGGTCACGGCCCGGAAGTTGCCATAGAAGACGTCGACGTTGTCACATTCGAGGACGGGGTCGACAATCGCCGAGGCTGTGGGGCGCTGGGCCGCCGCGATCTTCACGCCAGCGTTATCGTCGCTGAGGCGGTGTTCGGTGGGTGTGTTTTTCGGCATGATGTTCTTCCTACCAGCGCTTCTGGTAACGGTTGCGGATAACGATGGCGATGGCGTTCATGGCGAGCAGCAGCACCAACAGGAGGATTGATGCGGCTGCCGCCAGGATGTGAAATTCGTCTTGGGGGCGTCCGGTCCAGTTGAAAATCTGGATCGGCATTGTGGTGTATCCCGACAGCAGGCCGTTCGGGTCGAATGACACAAACACGAGCGCTCCGAGGATCAGCAGCGGTGCTGCTTCGCCCAGTGCTCGCGATAGCGCGAGGATCGAGCCGGTCGCAATGCCGGGAATTGCCGAGGGCAGTGTCTGGCGGAACAGGGTCTGCAGTGGTGTGGCGCCGAGCGCGAGCGAGCCTTGGCGAATCTCGATGGGGACACCGCGCAGGGCCTCGCGGGTGACGATGATGATGACGGGCAGAATCAGCAGACTCAAGGCGGTTGCCCCTGCGATGACGATGTTCTTGTCTTTCACGCCAATCGCGCTCAGCGCGCCGAGTGTGAGCAGGCCGTACACGATCGACGGCACAGCGGCGAGGTTTTGCACGTTGAGTTCAACGATGCGGTTCCACCAGTTGTTGCGGTCCGAGAACTCTTCCAGGTGAACCCCGGCGGCGATCCCCAGCGGCAGGGTCATGAGGGCGGTGAATCCGATGACCATCATGGATCCCAGGATTGCGGGTCGAGCGCCCGCTTCCTCGGGGCGCGAGGCGGGGAACTCGGTCAACAGCATGGCGTTGAGTCGCGGCGAGCCCTCGATCACGGTGGTGACGATCAGGGTGACGAGGAACGCGAACGCCAGCAGCAGACTCAGCCACAGCAGGCCGAGGAACAGGATGCTCGCCGGGCTGGTGTCGCCGCCTCGGGCCCGACCGCGGATCGTGCCCTCGCCAATCTGGCGGCTGATGGGAGCGAAAACGGACATTAGTAGGCCTCCCGGAATCGTCGGACGATGGCAATCGAAATGAAGTTGATGATCAGCGTCAGCGCGAACAGCAACAGGCCGACGGCGTAGAGGGTGTCGTATTCCAGCGAACCGACCCGGGCGTCACCCAGGGCGGCGTTGGCGATGAACCCGGTCATGGTTTGCCCCAGTTCCAACGGGTTTTCGACGATTCGTGCCTGCTGGCCGGCGGCGATCGCAACGATCATGGTCTCGCCCACCGCGCGGGAAATTCCCAGCACAACGGCGGCGATGATGCCCGACAGTGCGGCGGGGAACACCACGCGCACCGTGGTCTGCATGCGGTTCGCCCCCAATGCGGCGGAACCCTGGCGCATGTTCTGGGGGACAGCGCTCATGGCGTCTTCCGAAATTGACGCAATCGTCGGCACAATCATCACGCCCATGACCAGTCCCGCGGCGAGCACGCTGAACGCCTCGGTCGGCAACTGCAACCATTCGCGAAAGACCGTCGTCTGCACGAAAGTCAACGCGAAATATCCGTACACGACCGTGGGAATTCCGGCGAGGACTTCGAGGATGGGCTTGAGCACAGCGCGCAGTGTGGGGTGGGCGTATTCCGACAGGAAAACGGCGGCACCGAGGCCAAACGGCACGGCGACGACCAAAGCGATCACCGTGGTCCACAGGGTGGCGCTGACCAGAGGCAGCACGCCAAAGCTCGCGTCAGCGAACTGCGGTGCCCAGCGCGTGCCGAACAAGAAATCGGTGACCGGGACCTGCGCAAAAAACTCTGCGGCAGGGATCGCCAGCGCGACGAGGATTCCTGCCGTGATGACAATTGTGAGCAGCGAGGCGCTGCGCAGAATCGCGTACACGACCTTTTCGCCGACACGGGGTGAACGGGGAGTGAGCGCCGATGGGCGGCCCGGTACGACCGGACCGCCCTCGGTGGTGAGTGTGCTCATTGTGGGCACCCTCTCCTTTGCAGTGTTGATGTGAACGGGTGACTAGCCGAGCGAGGCGAGCTCGTCCTTGGCGGTGGCGATCTGCTCGTCGGTCAGACCGATCAGCAGGGCCAGCGATGCTGCATCAGCGGCGTTCTCGACAAAGAAGTCGACGAATGCCTTCACCTGAGGCTTCTCGGAGTACGAGGCGTTGTTCACATAGATGAACAGGGGGCGACCCAGGGGGCTGTACGAGCCGTCCTGCACGGTGGATTCCGATGCGTCGACGCAGCCGTTGCCGCCATCGACCGCTACGGCGCGAACCAGGTCAGAGTTCTCTTCGACATACGAGAGGCCAAAGAATCCCAGTCCACCCTCGGCGCCCGAGATGCCCTGAACGAGCACGTTGTCGTCCTCGGAGGGGCTGTAGTCGGTGCGGATTGCGCCCTCTTCGCCGTTGATTTCCTTGGTGAAGTAGTCAAAGGTTCCCGAGTCGGTTCCGGGACCGAACAGTGCCAGCTCCACGTCGGGGAACGACGGGTCAACCTGGTTCCAGTTGGTGACGGTGCCCTCGGCGGCGGGACCCCAGATGGTGGCCAGCTGCTCGACGGTGAGGCACTGAACGAAGTCGTTAGCGGCGGGGACGACGACAGCGAGGCCGTCATTGCCGATCACGATTTCGGTGAACTCGATGCCCGCATCGGCACACGCAGCGATTTCCTCATCCTTGATGCCGCGCGAGGCGTCAGCGATGTCGGTTTCACCCGCACAGAACTTTTCGATACCGCCACCGGTGCCGCTGGTTGCGACGGTGACATTGACGCCGGCCTCAACGTCGCGGAACAGGTCAGCGGCGGCCTCGGTCAGGGGTGCAACGGTGGACGAGCCATCGACGACGACAGCGCCGGCGAGAGCGTCCGAGTTGGGGTCAGCGGTCTGACCGCCACAAGCGGAGAGAACAAGAGCAGAAACTGCAAGAGTGCTTGCGAGCCCTGCGAACTTGATGGTCTTCACGGGAGATTCCTTCCATGTGCGGCGTTTGCCGCGGATTGTCTGTGTCGACTTGTGCCGACAACTTCATAGAAGGCGCGAGGGGTGAACGACGAGTAAACGGCAAGCAAATCTGCTGCGAACGTCTGGGAAAAATTGCTCCGCCCCCAGGATTCGAACCTGGACCGAACAGCTCCAAAGGCTGTCGTGCTGCCGTTACACTAAGGCGGACCGCGCGTGATGCGCCCCTCTATTCTGCCCGATATTCGCACCACGAGGTTCATCGCCCCCATTTTTGGCCAATCCCGGTGCGTCGGTTCCGCCGAAGTGCCAGAATGGGGGAATGACGGATGCACGCCTCGCCATTGTTGTTCTAGCCGCCGGCTCGGGCACCCGAATGAAGTCCGCCCTTCCCAAGGTTTTGCACCCCATCGCGGGTGTCCCCATGATCGGCCACGTGCTGTCGGCGGCGGCGAGCCTGTCGCCCGCACACACCGTCGTGGTCGTGCGTCACGAGCGTGACCAGGTCGTTTCCGCGATTACCGAACTCACCGAGGGCGTGCGCATCGTCGACCAGGACGACATCCCGGGCACGGGCCGCGCAGTCGAAGTTGCCGTCGCCGCCTTGGGCGATTTCGATGGTGACGTGTTGGTCGTCAGCGGCGATGTGCCGTTGCTCGACTCACAGACCCTCGCCGATGT
>JBEEON010000067.1:0-3219 GCA_041191625.1 Actinomycetota bacterium
CGATGAACAGCACAATGCCGATGTTCGGATCGTTGTCCGTCACGGTGGCCAGCAGGTCCAAGGCCGTCAGGTGAACCATCACCCCCGCCTTGTCGTCCGCGGCACCACGACCGTACAGCCGACCCTCGCGCACCTCGGGTTCAAAGGGTGGGCTATCCCACAGAGCGTCGTCGCCCGGGGGTTGCACGTCATGGTGGGCGTACAGCATCACCGTGGGAAAACCGGGAGCAGGGTTGCGGCGGGCGATGACCGCCTCGCGCCCCAATCCCCCACCGGGTACATGACCACGGACGATGCGCACGCCCTCGCCGTCGCCCCCGCGGGAGAACAACGGAGACGCAGCGATCGCATCGTGAACGAATCCGGCTGTGCGAGTCACCTGGGAGGAATCGAAGCCGTCCCACGAGACGCTCGGGATACGCACAAGACTCTGCAACGAGTCCAGCGAAACGTCGAAAGCCGAGTCCACGGCCGCTCGAAGAGCCGTCAATGAGCGTGAGTGTTCCGTCATGAGGGTAATCTTAGAACCCTTGATACTAAGGAGTTCGGGTGTCCGAAATCGAAAACGAAACCACCACCTCGGGCAAGGGCCACGCCACCCCGTCGCGCAAGGAACGCGAGGCAGCCAACAAGCGCCCCATTGTTCCCTCGGACCGTAAAGAAGCACGCCGTGCGATGAACGCCAAGCGTGCCGCAGAGCGTGCAAAAGTTCGAGCAGGCCTCGAAGCCGGAGATGAACAGTATCTTCCCCCGCGCGACAAGGGACCTCAGCGCCGTTATGCCCGTGACTACGTCGATGCACGCTGGACTGCCGGCGAATTCATGGTGCCCGCGATGATCCCCGTCGTGCTCTTCTCGTTGCTTCCGTTCTTTGACGACGCCACCGTTCAGGTGTCGTTGTTGCTCGCCATCTATGGCCTGCTGCTTATCGCGATCCTCGACGGCCTGATCATCGGTCGTACCGTCTTCAAGAAGCTCGAAGCGAAATACGGTGTCGGCAAGGTGGAGCGTGGAATCAAGTGGTACTGCGCGATGCGCGCGTTCCAGTTCCGCCCCCTGCGTCTTCCCAAGATTTCGGTCAAGCGCGGCGAATTCCCCGTCTAGTTGTGAAACACCGATGGCGGCGACTCAGTTGAGTCGCCGCCATCGGTGTTTACGGGGTTACCGTGCGCGAAGCCCGCGAGTGATCTGGCGCGCCCAGAAGGGACCGCGATAGATGTAGGCGGTGTAGCCCTGCACCAGGTTGGCGCCGGCGGCGAGTCGTTCGGCGACGTCCGCGGCGGTTTCGACACCACCGACCGAGATCAGGCACATTTCTGCAGGAACCGAGGCGCGCAGGCGGACCAAGATTTCACGTGATCGAGCCGCAACTGGCGGGCCCGACAGTCCACCGGCACCAATTTCGGCGATGCGTTCCGGTGACGTGGCCAGTCCCTCGCGAGACAGTGTGGTGTTGGTTGCAATAATTCCGGCCAAACCGACCCGAGTCGCCAACGCAGCGACAGAATCGACGCCGTCGTTGGTGAGGTCGGGGGCGATCTTCACGAGAACCGGAGTGTCCCCCGCAGCGGATTTCACGGCGACGAGCAAAGGCTCCAGCTTGTCGATTTCCTGCAGCCCACGAAGGCCGGGAGTATTCGGTGACGACACATTGACGACGAGGTAGTCGGCGAGAGGTGCGAGCAGCGTCGCACTCGTCACATAGTCCGCCTCCGCCTCGTCCACGTCGACAACCCGCGACTTACCGATGTTCACACCCACGATGGGTCCGCGACCACGTCGCACCAACCGGGGCGCAACGCGGGCTGCACCCTGATTGTTGAAACCCATGCGGTTGATCAGTGAACGGTCCTCGATGAGTCGGAACAGTCGAGGACGTGGGTTGCCGTCCTGGGCGAGAGCCGTCACGGTACCGACCTCGACGTGACCGAAGCCGAATCCCCACAACGGGCGGTACATCGAGGCGTTCTTATCGAAGCCCGCTGCCAAACCGAACGGAGATTCAAAGGTCAAGCCCATCGTGTGCACACGCAGCGAGGGGTCGGGGGCGGTGAACAGTCGGAGCAGCGGAACAGCACCCACGCGGTCCACCGTCTTCAGAAACGCGGCCACCAGATTGTGGGCGTTCTCTGGATCCATCCGCGAAAAGAACGTGCGAAAAATGAAGGGATACATTACGCGTCCTCGCCGGCGTCAAGGCCATCGGCGATGCGGCGTTCGTCGTCTCGGAGCCCCTCAATGACGCTCTCGAAATCGGCGAGCGAATCAAAGCCCTGATACACCGATGCGAAACGCAGGTACGCGACGACGTCCAGACCACGAAGTTCCGGAAGGATCGACAGCCCGATGTCGTTCGCCTCGATCTGTGAGGTACCCGTCTGACGGATCGCCTCTTCGACTCGTTGGGCGAGGCCCGCAAGGTCAACATCCGTGACCGGTCGGCCCTGGCAGGCCTTGCGCACACCCGACACGATCTTGTCGCGCGAGAACGGTTCTACGACACCACTGCGCTTGATCACCATCAGCGACGCCGTCTCGGTCGTCGAAAAACGTCCCGAACACTCGGGGCATTGGCGGCGGCGGCGGATCGACAGGCCGTCGTCCGAGGTGCGGGAATCGATGACTCGGCTATCCGAGTGGCGGCAGAAAGGACAGTGCATGGTTCCTAGTTCCTCGTGCGGGCGGTGACAGCATCACCGTGTGCGGGCAGGTTTTCCGCCTGGGCGAAGGTCACAATTGAGTCGGCGACCTCGGCGAGCGCGGCCTCCGTGTAGGTCACGGTCTGGCGCGGGCGCAGGAACGTATACGCACCCAGTGCCGCCGAGTGACGGGCGTGACCGTGAGTCGGCAACACGTGGTTTGATCCCGCGAGGTAATCCCCCAAGGACACCGGGGTGTACGAGCCCACAAAGATTGCGCCGGCGTGCTTCACCAATGCCGCACGTTCGGCAGCATCCCTGGTGTGTATTTCGAGGTGCTCCGCACCGTAAGCGTCGCTGAGGGTCATCGCCACATCAAGGTTTGGCACGACAAGGATCCGAGACTGGTCGCCCGACAGGGATACCTTCACACGTTCCGAGTGGCCCGTGGTCGCGACGCGCACGTCGATGCGTTCGTTGACGGCATGAGCAAACTGTTCCGAATCCGTGATGAGGACAGCGCTGGCCGCCTCGTCGTGTTCGGCCTGAGAGATCAGATCCGCCGCCACAAAATCGGGGT
>JBEEON010000068.1:0-6789 GCA_041191625.1 Actinomycetota bacterium
ACCCCATGATTGCCGCACTTGTCGGTGAAACGAGCGATAACCTTCCCGGAGTCGACAAGGTGGGCGAAAAAACCGCGGTCAAGTGGATTCAGCAGTTCGGTTCCTTGGATGCCCTTCTCGAGAACCGTGACAGCATTACCGGAGTCGTCGGCCAAAATCTTCGGGACCAGGTCGACCGTGTGATCCGAAACCGGAAGCTCAATCACCTGCTTCGCGACGTCGAACTCCCCGTTACTCTCGGTGATACAGCGATTCAACCCGTTGATGCAGCTCGCGTCACCGAAGTCTTTGATCGTCTGCAATTCCGCAGCCTGAAATCTCGTGTGCTGGGTGGTTCTCAGAGTTCTGGTTCAACTTCCTCGATTGCCACTGCCGACGCCGTGGCTCCGGGTGCCGTACGCATCGAGAAATCAGCCCCCGAGCCTCGTCACATGGCCGATGAGGAACTCGCGGCGTGGTTGAGCGCGAACGCACACCACCGGATTGCCGTGTTTATCGACGGAACCGCGGACGAGTTTGTGGTGGGTTTGGCCACGGAAGACACTGCTGTTCGCACAGTTCGCAAGTCGGATTCGCTTGACCACGACGCACTGGTTTCGTGGTTGAGCAGCGATGCGCCGAAGGTGGTGTTCGACGCACGCTCACTCCTGCGTTTCCTCGCACCCACAGGAATTGTTATCAAGGGGATTGTGCGCGATATCCGTGTGGCCGCCTGGATCGATAACACCATCGCAAAATCATTGGCATTACCCGATATTGCGCGTGAACTCACAGGACTGGATGTCCCCACCCCGGATCCCGATCAGTTAGTGCCCGACACGAACCCGAATGATGCCGCCGTCACCGCGTGGATTCTTACCCAACTGGATGAAGTTCTGTCAGACCGACTCGATGTCGGTCAGCGCGGAGTTGAATCCGAGATCGAACTTCCTCTCATCCCCATCCTGGTGGCCATGGAGGACGCCGGTGTTGACATCGACCTTCCTGTATTGGACACGCTGTATAGCGAACTGACCACGGATGCGCGTGCCGCGGAAACCGCCGCATTCGAGATCATCGGCAAAGAGATGAATCTTTCATCGCCCAAGCAGCTGCAGGAAGTTTTGTTCACTCAGCTGGGAATGCCGACAACACGTGCGACAAAGACGGGGTACTCCACCGATGCGGCCGCTCTTGCCGATTTGCAAGAAAACCACCCGCATCCCTTCCTCGACCTGCTGTTGAAGCACCGCGAGGTGACAAAGCTCGCCCAAATTGTGGAGGTTCTGCGCAAGAGCGTCCGGCCCGATGGTCGTATTCATACTCATTTCGACCAGACGGGCACGAGCACCGGACGGTTGTCCTCGCTCGAGCCCAACCTGCAAAACATTCCCATTCGCAGCGAGGTCGGCGCACGTATTCGTGAGGCTTTCCGTGCCGACGCCCAGCACGAGTCCCTGGTTACCGCCGACTATTCGCAAATCGAAATGCGCATCATGGCGCACCTGTCCAAGGACGAGGGGCTCATCGAAGCGTTTCGTTCGGGGGAGGACCTGCACCGATTCGTCGGCGCACAGGTTTTCGGTGTCGCACCCGAGGATGTGACCCCCGAAATGCGATCCAAGGTCAAGGCCATGAGCTATGGCCTCGCCTACGGTCTCTCGGCATTTGGCCTCGCCAAACAGCTCCGTATCGACAACAAGGAAGCGAAAGCGCTGATGGGGGACTATTTCGCCCGATTCGGCGCTGTCCGTGACTATTTGCGTTCCGGCGTTGAACAGGCCCACAAGGACCTGTTCACGACCACCGTATACGGCCGGAAACGCCCGTTTGGTGATCTGGCGAGCAGCAACCGTATCCTTCGGGACAACGCGGAACGCGCGGCCCTGAATGCCCCGATTCAAGGCACCGCCGCAGACATCATGAAGATTGCCATGATCCGCACGGCGGAAGCGCTGCGCGCCTCTGGTCTGAAATCGCGACTCCTGTTGCAGGTGCACGACGAATTGATTCTCGAAGCCGCCCCTGGTGAAGTGGAACAGCTCAGCGAACTCGTGCGTTCGGCGATGGAAGAGGCCGTGACTCTGTCCGTTCCGCTCGATGTCAACATCGGCATCGGATTGAACTGGCGCACCGCGGGTCACTAACGTGCCAACACACCAACGGTGAGTTTGGTTTCCGCATAAATACAGGGTTAAACTGAAACGTTGCCATCCGGCAACAATCCCTATCCGCATGCCCGCGTGACACCTGTCGCACGGACACCTATTTTGCCCCTACGGAGCATTTTCCACATGACGAACAACACGACCAAGCAGGTCGCAATCAATGACATCGGATCAGCCGAGGACTTCCTCGCCGCTGTTGAAAAGACGCTGAAATTCTTCAACGACGGAGACCTCATCGAGGGTACCGTTGTCAAGGTCGACCGTGACGAGGTTCTCCTCGATGTCGGCTACAAGACGGAGGGTGTTATCCCCATCCGCGAGCTTTCCATCAAGCACGATGTGAACCCCGACGAAGTTGTTGCCGTTGGCGACGCTGTCGAAGCTCTTGTCCTCCAGAAGGAAGACAAGGAAGGACGTCTGATCCTGTCCAAGAAGCGTGCACAGTACGAGCGTGCCTGGGGCGACGTCGAAAAGATCAAGGAAGCCGATGGCGTTGTCACCGGTTCCGTCATCGAGGTTGTCAAGGGTGGTCTCATCGTTGACATCGGACTGCGCGGCTTCCTGCCCGCATCGCTCATCGAGCTCCGTCGTGTCCGCGACCTCACCCCTTACCTGGGTCAGGAAATCGAGGCCAAGATCCTCGAGCTCGACAAGAACCGCAACAACGTTGTTCTGTCGCGCCGCGCACTGCTCGAGCAGACTCAGTCCGAGAGCCGCAGCCAGATCCTCGGCAACATCCAGAAGGGCCAGATCCGTAAGGGTGTTATCTCGTCGATCGTGAACTTCGGTGCATTCGTTGACCTTGGTGGCGTTGACGGTCTGATTCACGTTTCGGAGCTCTCGTGGAAGCACATCGAGCACGCAAGCGAAGTTGTTGAAATCGGCCAGGAAGTTACCGTCGAGGTTCTCGAGGTCGAGAACGACCGCGAGCGTATCTCGCTGTCGCTCAAGGCTACGCAGGAAGACCCCTGGCAGGTATTTGCCCGCGAGCACGCCATTGGCGAAATCGCACCGGGTAAGGTCACCAAGCTCGTTCAGTTCGGTGCGTTCGTTCGCGTTGCCGACGGCATCGAGGGCCTCGTGCACATCTCGGAGCTGTCGACCCGTCACATCGAGCTGGCCGAACAGGCTGTCTCGGTCGGCGACGATGTATTCGTCAAGATCATCGACATCGACCTCGAGCGTCGTCGCATCTCGCTGTCGCTGAAGCAGGCTAACGAGGGTGTAGACCCCGAAGGCACCGAGTTCGACCCCGCACTGTACGGCATGCCCACCGACTACGACGAGCAGGGCCAGTACCGTTACCCCGAAGGCTTCGACCCCGCCACCGGCGAGTGGAAGGACGGCTTCGAGGAGCAGCGCACCAAGTGGGAGCACGACTACGCAGCCGCACAGGCTCGTTGGGAAGCTCACAAGGTTCAGGTCGCTCGCATGAACGCTGAAGCAGAGGCAGCTCCTGCTGTGGCTTCGGACGACGTTGCAGCATCGACCGCACCTGCAGACGAGGACCGCGCTGGCACCTTGGCAGACGACGAGCAGCTCGCTGCTCTGCGCGCCAAGCTCGCAGGCGAGTAATCACTCAACCTCTGATGGGCGGCCCGAAAGGGTCGCCCATCAGTCGTTTCTGCACTCCGTCGACTGCGGGCCCTGGGTTTGATTGTTACTCTGAGGGTGTGAAAATTTTTGCACTCACCGGTGGCATTGCTGCGGGGAAATCCACTGTTGCCGCGCGACTTGCGGAACTGGGTGCGCACATCATTTCGGCCGACGAGCTCGTCCGCAACGTGCAGGGCCCCCACAGTCCTGTGGTTGCCCGGATCGCGGATCGTTTCGGTTTTGGCGTCATTACCGACAGCGGCGAGTTGGATCGTCCTGCCCTCGGTCGGCTTGTTTTCGACGACGAACAGGCTAAATCCGATCTCGAGGCCATCGTCCACCCAGCGATTGCCGAACTTTTTGCTGACCGCGTGCGAACGATCACACAGTCCCAGCCCGAAGCGGTCATCGTCTATGACATTCCGTTGCTTGTCGAAACGGGTCGGTCTTCGGAATTTGATGGCGTAATACTGGCGGATTCGCCCGCTGACCTTCGTCGGGAACGCCTGATTCAGTTCAGGGGTATGACGCGTAACGAGGCCGATTCCCGACTTCAGTCTCAGGCGAGCGACGAGGCCAGACGAGCTGTCGCCGATTGGGTTATTGATACGTCCGGAACACTGGAGCAGACACAGGAACGGACCGATGCCGTGTGGCAGTCGGTGTTGACGGCAATCGCCGAGGGGAAGAAGTAATGGAACCCACTCGTTCAGTCAAGCCGTTTCGCGTCGTCAGCGAGTTTTCACCCAGCGGTGATCAACCCGCTGCGATTGCGGAACTGGCGGCACGCATCAACGCGGGGGAGACCGACATCGTTCTGCTCGGTGCGACGGGTACGGGTAAGTCCGCAACCACCGCGTGGTTGATTGAGCAGATTCAGCGTCCCGCCCTCGTCCTGGCGAATAACAAGACGTTGGCGGCCCAGCTGGCGACCGAGTTTCGTGAGCTGATGCCCGACAACGCTGTCGAATACTTTGTGTCGTATTACGACTACTATCAGCCGGAAGCGTATGTTCCGCAAACCGATACGTTTATCGAAAAGGACACCTCGATTAATGCCGAGGTGGAGCGGCTGCGTCACAGCACCACGAATTCGTTGTTGTCACGACGCGACGTGATTGTGGTCTCGACTGTCTCGTGTATTTATGGTCTGGGGTCGTCCGAGGAATACCTCGAGGCGATGCTTCCGCTCCAGGTGGGTCAACGCATTTCGCGCAGCGAGATTGTCAAAAAGTTCGTCGGCATGCAGTACGAACGCAATGACATTGATTTTTCGCGTGGCAAGTTCCGTGTGCGCGGCGACACGCTCGAAATCATTCCCATGTACGAGGAACTCGCAATCCGGATCGAGATGTTTGGCGACGAGGTCGAAGCTCTGTACCAGTTGCATCCGTTGACCGGTGAGGTCATTCAGCAGCTCGAATCTGTGGCCGTTTTTCCGGCGACGCACTATGCGGCGGGTCGCGAGACCATTCAACGTGCCATCGGACACATTAAGGACGAGCTGGCGGGACGTCTGGTGGAACTGGAATCCCAGAACAAGTTGCTCGAGGCGCAACGCCTGCGGATGCGCACAACATACGACCTCGAAATGATGGAGCAACTCGGTTTCTGTACCGGCATCGAGAACTACTCCCGCCACGTGGACGGACGTCAGCCCGGCGAGGCGCCCAACACGTTGCTGGACTATTTCCCCGATGACTTCGTCGTGATTATCGATGAGTCCCATGTCACCGTGCCCCAAATCGGCGCAATGTATGAGGGTGACGCGTCGCGCAAACGCACCCTCGTCGATTTTGGTTTCCGCCTGCCCAGTGCGATGGACAATCGCCCCTTGAAGTGGCCCGAATTTCTCAACCGGGTGGGCCAGAAGGTGTATCTGTCGGCAACGCCGGGCAAATACGAGATGGGTGTCGCCGACGGTGTCGTCGAGCAGATCATTCGTCCGACGGGCTTGGTGGATCCCAAGATTGAAATCAAGCCTTCGAAGGGTCAGATTGATGACCTGCTCGAGAACATTCGACTCCGGGTCGCCAAGGACGAACGTGTTCTCGTCACAACGCTGACGAAGCGCATGGCCGAGGACCTCACCGACTTCCTGCGCAACGCCGGCGTGAAGGTCGAATACCTGCACAGCGACGTGGATACGTTGCGTCGAATCGAACTGTTGACCGAATTGCGTTCCGGTCGGTTTGATGTGCTTGTCGGCATCAACCTGTTGCGCGAGGGCTTGGACCTCCCCGAGGTGTCGCTGGTCGCAATCCTCGACGCCGATAAGGAAGGTTTCCTGCGCAGCCAGACTTCGTTGATCCAGACGATTGGCCGTGCTGCGCGTAACGTCTCGGGCGAAGTCCACATGTACGCCGATAAGGTGACGGATTCGATGCGTTTGGCCATTGACGAGACGGACCGTCGTCGAGCTCGACAGATTGACTACAACGAGCAACACGGGATCGACCCGCAACCTTTGCGCAAGCGCATTGCGGACATCACCGAAACTTTGGCCCGTGAGGCCTATGACACCGAGGCGATGACGGGCGGAGTCGCGGCCGATGATGACATCGAAGTAGTAATCGGGAAGCTCACCGATCAGATGATGCTGGCGGCCCAAGAGCTCAAGTTCGAGCTGGCAGCGCGACTGCGTGATGAAGTTCAAGAGCTCAAGCGAACGCTCGCGCAATCGAAGGCTTTGGGTAAACCGTAGACTCATTCTGTGTCTATTAGTCCTGTAAATGGCAACGCCATCAGCATCCGTGGTGCTCGAGTCCACAACCTTAAGAACGTTGATTTGGACATCCCCAGGGATTCTTTGGTGGTGTTTACGGGTCTCAGTGGTTCCGGGAAATCATCGTTGGCGTTTGACACGCTGTTTGCCGAGGGGCAACGCCGCTACATCGAGTCACTGTCGTCGTATGCTCGTCAGTTCCTCGGGCAGGTGGACCGGCCCGACGTGGACTTCATCGATGGGCTTTCCCCTGCGGTATCCATCGACCAAAAGTCGACGAACCGTAACCCGCGTTCGACCGTGGGTACCATCACAGAAATC
>JBEEON010000069.1:0-4203 GCA_041191625.1 Actinomycetota bacterium
CGAGACCAGGATGGTCGCGCCCGCCGCCATCGCCGCGGTCAGCCTGTCCGCCGCCCCAGAGGTCAGTGAGCCTGCCGCCACCAGATCGTCAAGTTTCCACGCCACCGTGGGAAACTTCCGCACATTCACCGACCAGCCACGGTGAGCCACTGGCGGAATCGCCACATGCAACCGCGAACCGTCGGGAAGGGTCGCGTCGACGAAAGGCTCCGAAACATCGACCCGTCGACCCGTGGGTCGCAACAATCGATCGACGAGTTCGCGCACGGACTCGGCGGTCAGCACCACATCGGTGCGGCGAGCAACTCCTGCGACAGCCACAAACACATCACGCGAATTATTGATCCAGATTTCCTCGACGGATTCGTCGTCGCAGAATTCTTGCAACGGCCCCAAACCCACGAGCTCCCTGCGGATAGCATCAGCAGTGGGCGCCACGGAACCATCTCGCAACGCACTCTCGGCCTGCGCCGTAAATTCCTCGGCGATAGCCGCATCGAGGTCTACACCCCAGGCGACCACCCGATCACGGACACGTGAGACGGACTGCTCCAACCGGTTCATTCCCACAGTCTGGGCTCAACGGAAACGGCCCCGCGGAATTAATCCACAGGGCCGATTCGTCGATGAATGTTATGCGTGAGGAATCAACGTGTACTTGGTGGTCAAATACTCCTCGATGCCCTCGATCGAACCCTCACGACCGACGCCCGACTGCTTCACTCCACCAAACGGTGCAGCAGCGTTCGATGCCAGACCCGTGTTGAGGCCCATCATGCCGGTCTCGAGGTTCTTGATCAGACGCTGACCGCGGTGCAGGTCGTTCGTGAACACATACGAGATCAAGCCGTACTCGGTGTCATTCGCCATGCGGATGACCTCTTCCTCGGTGTCGAACTCGATGACGCCCAACACGGGGCCAAAGATTTCTTCACACATGAAACGAGTGTCGGCGTGAACATTGGTGAGCACGGTGGGGGCAAAGAAGGTACCGGGGCCCTCGACACGGCTTCCACCGACGAGGACATTGGCGCCCAGTGCGACAGCGTCATCCACGAAGGACTGGCTCGATGCGACAGCCTTCTCATCAATGAGCGGTCCGATGGTCACGCCCTCCTCGGTGCCTCGACCAATCTTCATCGCGGCAACACGGTCGGCAATGCGCTTCGAGAACTCGGCGGCGACGCCACGCTGCACGAACACACGGTTCGCTGCGGTGCAGGCCTGGCCGATGTTACGGAACTTGGCGACCATAGCGCCCTCGACAGCCTTGTCCAAGTCTGCGTCATCGAACACGATGAACGGTGCGTTTCCGCCCAGCTCCATCGAGGTGCGCAGCACGTTGTCGGCTGCCTGCTTCAGCAACACCTTGCCGACACCGGTCGAACCGGTGAACGAGAGCTTGCGCAGACGGGGGTCGCCGATGATGACGGGCGAGACCTCACGGGTGCGCGACGTGGTCAACACGTTGACGACACCGCGGGGAACGCCGGCCTCTTCCAACAACTTGACAAAGGCCAGTGTGGTCAACGGGGTCAGCTCAGCGGGCTTAATGATCGAGGTGCAACCAGCGGCAATCGCGGGAGCAATCTTGCGGGTCGCCATCGCCAGCGGGAAGTTCCACGGGGTGATGAGGAAGCAGGGGCCGACGGGCTGCTTGGACACAACCATGGTGCCGGTGCCCTCGGGGTTCGAACCGTAACGACCGTTGATGCGCACGGCTTCTTCGCTGAACCAGCGCAAGAATTCTGCACCATAGGTGACCTCGCCCTGAGCTTCGGCGAAGGGCTTACCCATTTCGACGGTCATGAGCAGAGCAAATTCGTCACGACGTTCGATCAGCAGGTCGAAAGCCTTACGCAGGATTTCGCCGCGAACACGAGGCGCGGTGCTGCCCCAGGATTCCTGGGCCGCTGCGGCGGCGTCCATGGCCTTTGCAGCATCGGATACCGATGCGCTGGCGATGGTGGCGATGTGCTGGCCGGTCGCGGGGTCACTGACATCGAGAGTCGCGCCGCCTTCGGCGTCAACCCATTCACCGCCAATGAAGAGCTGCTTGGGCACGGATGCGAGGAGTTCTGCTTCGCTACGCACGGTATATCGAACCTTTCGAATTGTGTGAGGTCGACGATTGCCGACCAGTTCGATGGTGACTGCCCGAGAGTGGCCACCATGGTGACGCGGCCCCGATGGGGTGCGTCGTGTGCGGTTCGTTCACGGTGTGTGTGCACCGTGGGCGAGGGCGGACAGTGATTCCGGTGGTGGCCAATAAATTGTCGGCGTTCACTGTGATTCTGCACTCGTTCGAACTGCTCTCACAGCCTACGCCACAACCCGCCCGATACACTAGGAGACAACCACGCGGGTGTGGTGAAATTGGCATACACGCAGGTTTTAGGTACCTGTGCTTCGGCGTGTGGGTTCGAGTCCCACCACCCGCACTGATCGGAAAGGACCGAGCATGGATTACGCATCAGGCCTGTTTGACGCCCACGCCATCATCGACGGCGCTGGCCCTTGGGCTTTGCTCGCTGTGTGCGCCATCGTTTTTGTGGAAACGGGTTTGCTCGTCGGTTTCCTGCTGCCCGGCGACACGTTGTTGCTGATCACCGGAATTTTGTCTTTCCAGGGCACCATCACACAGCCCATCTGGCTGGTGTCTCTCTCGATTTTTGCCGCGTCCATCATCGGCAACCAGACCGGCTACCAGATTGGAAAAGTGGGCGGTCCCGCCGTGTTTTCGAAGCGCGAGGGAGGCCTGATCTCCCACGCCAGCGTGCTGAAGACCGAGGCGTTTTTCACCAAGTGGGGCCCGCTATCGGTGACCCTGGCACAGTACGTTCCCATCGTGCGCACCCTGCTGCCCGTCGCCGCCGGAATCGGTCGCATGAACCGGCTGCAGTTCACCCTGTACAACGCCCTCGGCTCGCTGCTGTGGGCGGCCCTCCTGCCGTTCCTCGGCTGGGCCCTCGCACACCTCCCCGGCGTGGCCGAACTGGTCACCGAATACATTGACCTCGTCCTCATTGGCGTGGTCGCTGCTGGCGGCCTGTTTGTCGTCTACCACGTGTGGAAGGAACGCCGCACGATCGCCCGCGAGGGATCACACCAGGGTTAAGACCAGAAGCCACACGTTGAATGCAATCACCACGGCGGTCGCCAACGAGGCCAAGGTTCGCACCAGCACGCTCGACTTGGCGCCCCCCATCAGCTCGCGTTTGCCCGTCAACACGACAAGCGGCACGAGGGCGAACGGAATTCCGAAGCTCAAAATCACCTGACTCAACACCAAGGCGCCCGTCGGTTCCACATCGAACGACAACAGCGCGATGGCGGGGATGATGGTGACCGCACGACGAATCGACACGGGGAACTGCCACTTCAGCAATCCCGCCATGATTTCTGAACCCGCATACGCCCCAACGGCGGTGGATGCCAGCGCGGAAGCCAGCAACCCGATCGCGAACACTGTGGCGACAACAGAACCCAACACGGTGGCGATAGCCGAATAGGCGCCCGCCAACGAATCCGTGCCGTCCACGCCGTGCAACGCCGAGGCCCCCAACATGAGCAACGCAATATTGACGCCACCCGCGAGCGCCAGAGCAGCGGTCACATCGAAACGTGTCGCCCTCAACAGTGCGGGGATGCGGCGCGGTTCGACCTGGCCGAACCGGTCGCGAGAGAAACCTGAGTGGGCGTAAATAGCGTGCGGCATGACCGTGGCACCCAGAATGGCGGCGGCCAGCAGAATCGAGTCGGCGCCCTCGAGCCGCGGCACCAGTCCCGTGACAAACTGCGCGGGATCAACCGGCGACACGACGACACCGGCAACGAAACCCACCGCGATGACGCCGACGAGGCTGATGATGACCGCCTCGAAAGGTCGAACACCGATACGGGAATGAACCGACAGCAACAACAGGGCCACCACACCGGTAATCACCCCGCCCAACGGCAACGGCAGACCGAACAACAGGTTCAGGGCGACAGCGCCACCCACGATCTCGGCGATATCCGTTGCCATGGCGACCAGCTCGCCTTGAATCCAGTACAGGATACGTGCGGCACGGGAACGAATCCGCTGCCCCAACACCTCGGGCAGGCTCAAGCCCGTCGCAATCCCCAACGACGCGCTGAGGTACTGCACCAACCAGGCCATGGCGTTGCCCAACACCACGACCCACACCAGCATGTAGCCGT
>JBEEON010000070.1:0-3319 GCA_041191625.1 Actinomycetota bacterium
CCCCTGCGACCGACGCAGCGGAACTGGCCCGGCCCGCCACACACCCCAGCGAGCCCATAAACATCGAGGCGCGGGCCACAGATCAGCGCATCGACGTGACTTGGGCAGCCCCCGAATCCGACGGCGGTGAGCCCGTTCAGGGGTACCGCGCGTTTGCGTTCGACACGGACGGACTGCTCGTCGGCATCTGCGACACCACCGCGAACGGCTGCACAATCTCCGGTTTAGCCAACGGCGCACCCGTCACCGTGACCGTTATCGCGCGCACGGCCGTCGGCGACAGCCCCGCGAGCGCGGCCTCCCCCGCCGTCACGCCGGCCACAGTTCCCGGGGCGCCGACCGGCCTCGTTGCCGTCCGCGGCAACGGCACCATCACGGTCGATTGGGTGTCCCCCGAATCGGACGGAGGTTCACCCATCACCCACTACCGCGTCACCGCAAGTGCCGCCGGGCGACCCGACGTGACCTGTGAGTCCACGGCCACTCGGTGCATCGTGAGTGGGCTGGTCAACGGCACCGCATACCGCGTGCAGGTCAACGCCCTGAATTCGATGGGCGTCGGCGTCGCCTCGAATCTGGCCTCGGGTCTCGTGCCTGCCGGCCCGCCCAGCGCACCACGGTCATTGGCGATCACGACGCGCACCTCGAAGCAGGTCGCCCTGCGGTGGAAAGCTCCCGCCGTGCTGAATGGTGCCGCGATTGTCGATTACACCGTGCAGTGGTCGACCCGGAAAGCCTCGGGGTTCGCCCCGCTGCGTGACCCGCGCTCCCCGGTCACGACCGCCAGCTTCACCCGCCCTCGAACCGGTGTCACGCTGTATCTGCGTGTGATCGCGGTCAACGGCGCCGGTCAGAGTGTCGCCACGGCACCGATCACCGTGCCCGCGAAATAGTGCAACAAAAAACGGCGGGCACCCCCAGGGAGTGCCCGCCGAATCGTGTGGTTACTAGCTGACCAGGTCCTTGACCAGGTTGGCGTTTTCCTTCGTGTTGATCTTTGCGACGATGAAGCCGATGACCAGCGTGATGAAGGGCAGCAGTGCCAAGAACCAGCCGAGGGGGCTCAGAGCAAACGAGCTCTCGGGCAGGGTGGGGTCAACGCCCTCTGCGACCAGACCGGACAGCAGGTTGAAGCGTGCCAGCACCAGGTACATTCCGACGGTCAGGAGCAGGCCCGATGCCAGAGGTGCAATGGTGGTCTTCCAGACGTTTCCGCCGCCTTCCTTGCGGAAGTAGTTGAAGATTGCGACAGAGACGAGGATTTCCACAACCATGACGGATACAGCGGTGATGGTCGACATCCAGAAGAACAGGTTGAGGATGGGGTCCAGGTTTGCTGCAGCGAATGCCACGATGATGATCAGCGCGATGGTCGAGGTTACGTAAACGCCACCCTGGGGTGCGCCACGGCCGTTGACCTTGCCCAGCGAGGCGGGCAGAACGCCGCCACGGCCGAGTGCGAAGAAGTAACGCGATGCTGCGTTCTGGAATGCGAGCAGACCAGCGAAGAGGCTCGAGATAACGAGGATCTCCATGACGCTGACAATCCAGGGTCCGACGTAGGTGTTGGCCAGGTCGAACAGCAGAGCAGCAGGGTTTGCGAGGGGTGCGCCGTCGATTGCAGTGACGTTGAGCAGTGCTGCAACCAGTGCGGGTACTTCGCCGTAGACCTCGTCCTTGACGATGTCCATGCCGTAACCGGTGACCATTGCGAACGACACGATGGCGAACAGTGCGGTGATGATTCCGATTGCCCAGTAGGTGGCGAGGGGAACGGTCTTCTTGGGGTTGGCCGATTCTTCACCGTAGATGGCGGTTGCTTCGAAGCCGATGAACGATGCGAGTGCGAACGCGATGGCGATACCGGCAGCACCGGTCAGACCGCCGGCGAGGACTGCGCTGGGGTCGAACGATGCGACAACGTCGATGCCCGAGGGGCCACCGTCGATGAGGATTGCACCGGCGACGATGAGCAGTGCCGAGAGTTCGAGGACGAGGAAGACACCGAGGACCTTGGCTCCGACGTCTACCGACATCAGCGACAGACCGGTTACGACGACCCAGGCGATGATCGACCATACGTACCAGGGCAGGTCAATGCCGAGGCTTGCTGCTGCGGTTCCGGCGACGAGTCCGCCGAAGAAGCCGTAGATAGCGAGCTGGATGGTGACGTAGGTGAGGATCGAGGTGAAGGCCGATCCGACACCGATGTTGGTGCCGAGTCCACGACCGACGTAGGCGAAGAATGCGCCGGCGTTGGTGACCTTGCGGCTCATGGCTGCATAGCCAACGCTGAAGAGAAGGAGGACGAGGCCGACGGCCAGGTAGGTTCCGGGGACTGCGGCACCGTTACCGGCGAGCATTGCCACGGGAACTGCGCCGGTCATGCCGACGAGTGGTGCGGAAGCCGCGACAACGAAGAAGACGATGCCGAAGACACCCAGCTTGCCCTTCTTCAGTTCTGTTGAGCTCTGGTTTGACATAAGAGTGCTAACTCCTCATTGAGTTTCGGGAATTGACGGTCGTTCGGTATCAAACGACTTCCTGTAAGAGTGCCAGAAATCGGAGCCCTAGGTCAATAGTCCCGGCCGTTACGGGCAGGCCGTTACCTAATCGTTACACGCCCAGGGTCTTCATTTGGAAGCAAACGATTGTGTAGACTCGACCCCATGACCGAACCCACAGGACTTTTTGCCCCCCGCACGCCCAGCGGCAAGAGCGCCATCGCGCCCCACATGCCCTGGTTCTACTCCGGAACGCTGTTCACCGTTGAATACCGCACCGATCCCGCCAACGTCCGCGCAATCCTGCCCCCCGAACTCGGCCTCGCCGACGAAGACCCGGGTGCCGTTGCCTTCATCTGGGCCGACTGGCAGAGCTGCTCCACCGGTGGAGCCGAGCTGCTCGACCCCCAGCGCTCGCAGTACTACGAAGCATTCGTCGTTGTGCGCTGCACCTACGAAGGCCAGACCTACTCGCGCTGCGTCGCCATCTGGGTCACCAAGGACTTCGCAATCGCTCGCGGATTCTTCCAGGGCTACCCCAAGAAGCTCGGCGAGGTCGCAATGACCCGCGTCATGAACGTGGGCAAGGCAGCACCCCGCCTCGTTCCCGGCGCCAAGCTGGGCATGAACGTCGGCGCCTACGGCCACCGTCTCGCCGAGGGTGTCATCACCCTGCGCGAGCCCAGCGAGACCAACGGTTTCGTCAACGGCCACGCAATGCTGCACTCGCGCTGGGTTCCCTCGATCACCCCCGGTGCCGGCAACTCGCTCGACCAGCTCATCACCATGAGCGGTGTCGACGCCGAAATCGGCGA
>JBEEON010000071.1:0-3310 GCA_041191625.1 Actinomycetota bacterium
CGCGCGTCACCAGTGCGACCGGCATGTCGGTGTTGGTGGGGCTGGTCGCGGAACGCTGTGGCATGATTTCGTCCAGCAGAATCGTGGCCGCGCGTTCGCCCTGGCTGCGGACGAACTGGTCGACGGTGGTGAGGTTAAAGAATTCGGCGAGGTCGTGGCCGTCGATGCCGATGACCGAGATGTCTTCGGGCACGCGCAGGCCCGCGTCCTTGATGGCCAGAATTGCGCCAATCGCCATCTCGTCCGACGACGCGACGATGCCGGTGGGGCGGTTGCCTGGGTTTGACAGCATCGCGGCGGTCTCGGCGTAGCCGCCGGGAATCGTGAAGTCCGCGGTGCGGTCCCAGGCGGGGTTGGGGTCAATTCCGGCTCCGGCCAGGGCCTCGAGGAACGCCAGATGACGGGTCGATGCCACGTGGAAGTCGGTCTCGAACTGTTCGACACCACCCAACGAGGCGATGTTGCGGTGCCCCAGGTCCAAAAGGTGTTGTGTGGCAATGCGGGCCACATCGGTCTCGTTGATCGAGATGGTGCGCACGCCGGGAATTTCGCCGCCGACACCGATGAGCGGCTTGTCGAGCGAGTGAATTTTGCGGACCTCGTCGGGCGTCAATGCCAGTTCGATGGCGATGACGGCATCGACGCGACCACGCAGCAGGAACTCGTCAAAGATGGTGCGACGCTGGTTGGCCTTGCCGGCGAGGTTGTACAGGGTGGTGTCGTAACCGTGTGCGGTGAGCACCTGCTGCGCGCCTTCGATGACTTCGCTGAAGAACCAACGGTTGAGGAATGGCGTGACGATTCCCACGTTGCGCATGCGTCCGCTGGAGAGCGACGAGGCGCTGGCGGACACGACGTACCCCAGTTCGTCCGCGACGCGCTGGACGAGTTCCTTGGTGCGGGGGGCCACGATTCCGCGCCCACTGAGGGCACGGGAAACGGTTGCAGTCGAGACGCCGGCGGCAAGGGCGACGTCAGCGATGTCTGCCACCGACTCACCTCCAAGATCGACGGTGCAAAGACCGCGTTTTCTTATTGTATTATTAAGAACTGAACATCGACTGGAAATGTCGGTGTACACCATCTGGTGGATTACCCAAGCGGCCAAAGGGATCTGACTGTAACTCAGCTGGCGTAGCCTTCGGGGGTTCGAATCCCTCATCCACCACTCACGAAAGCCCCGGTTACCCCGGGGCTTTCTTTGTGGGGCAGAATCGACACGTGCACAACATCGCAGAGCTTCAGTCCATCGCCCTCACCGTCGCGCGTGAGGCGGCCGCTCTGGTGGCCGACCGCCGACAGGGCTCCGTCGCGGTGGCCGACCGTAAATCCTCCAGCGTCGACATCGTCACCGCCGTCGACCGCGAGTCCGAGTCCTTCATTCGCACGCGCCTCGCCGAACTGCGACCCGGTGACGGATTCTTTGGCGAAGAAGGCAACCGCGATTCGGGCAGCACTGGGCTCACCTGGATCGTCGACCCCATCGATGGGACCGTCAATTTTGTCTATGGCATCCCCGCCTATGCAATCAGCATCGCGGTGGTCGAGGGAACGGCTACACCCGAGGACTGGACGGCGCTTGCCGCCGTCGTCATCAACGTCGCGAACGGCGAAGAATTCGTGGCGTCGCTGGGGTTCGGCGCAACGCTCAACGGCGAACGCCTGCAGGTGGTTCCCGCACCCACCCTGGCCGAATCCCTTCTGGCCACAGGTTTCGCGTACGACAGCGAACGTCGCGCACAGCAGGGTGCGGTCATTGCCCGACTGATTGACCAGGTCCGCGACATCCGTCGCATCGGCGCCGCATCGCTCGACCTGTGCAACGTCGCCGCGAACCGCGTGAACATCTACTTCGAACGCGGGCTCATGCCGTGGGATCACGCCGCTGGGGTCCTGATTGCACAAGAGGCGGGTGCCACCGTTCGTGGCCTCGGCGGTGCGGCGGCCAGCGCCAACTGGTGCCTCGCGGCCCACCCCGACACCATCGATGAGTTCGAGGAACGGGCACTCGAGGCGGGCGCCAACTTTACCCTCCGCTAGCCTTCTGCGCGCCTCTCGCCTACAATTACAAAAGCAACGGACGTAGAGCCGGGAGGATTTCGCGTGAACTCAGCCGAGGGAATGTCGTCGGACGACGCCCTCGTCGGTGACGCTCCAAAGCCTCGCAGTCGCCGGGTTCTGCGCACCTCGTCGTCGTTCGAGCCGGGAAACGAGCACGCACCCGAGACCCCGCCGCGTATTGCCCCTCGGGTTGCACACCCCACCGAACACCGCGTGCGCGATGCCGTGGTCAAGGGCCTGGCGCGCACATCGAAGCCCTTCGCCACGTGGGGTCGTTCAATCGCCCGCGCCGGTGCCGCCGTCGTTGCGGCCCTGTTTGTCATTGGCCTGACTGTTCCCGCGAACGCTTTCCTGTCGCCCCAAAGCATGTTGTTTGCCCAGACCGTCGAGGACGAGGGCCAGTCCGTTATCACCGCCGAGGGCGAGGTCGCCGAGGTCATCCGCACGGGCGACTATTCCGTTCTGTCGTTCGGGGAAATGCTGACCCTGAAGTACGGCAGCCTGAATTTTCAGTACAGCACCGATTGGGTGGGTCCCGTGCGGTGGCCGTTCCCGGTCCCCGTCACCATCAGCTCGGGTTTCGGCGCCCGTTCCGCACCGTGCTTTAGCTGCTCGACGGACCACAAGGGTCTGGACTTTACCCCCGGCGAGGGCGTGCCGATTTTCGCGGTGGCCGACGGCGTCGTTGTTGAGTCCAAGGAAGAACAGTGGGGCTTTGGCACCTGGGTTCGAATTCGTCACAACATCAACGGGGTCGAGGTCGAGACCGTGTATGCCCACATGTTGAAGGGTTCGACGACGCTGAAGATCGGTGACGAGGTCAAGGTCGCGGACGTGGTCGGGGCCGTGGGTAATACGGGAACCTCTACCGGAACACACTTGCACCTCGAGGTGCTGATTGACGGCGTTGCCGTTGACCCCTTTATCTGGTTGGGCGAGAACACTAAAAAGTCGTCGAACTAATTCGGCACCCGCACCGATTTCGCACATCGCGCACATAGTGTTAGCATTCTCTGGTGCCAATGCACGCCCCGATAGCTCAGTGGTAGAGCACTTCCATGGTAAGGAAGGGGTCGTCAGTTCAATCCTGACTCGGGGCCCGACCGAAAGGTTGCGGCGGGGTAGCTCAGTTGGTTAGAGCGCACGACTCATAATCGTGAGGTCGCGGGATCGTGCCCCGCCTCAGCTACCAGCAATAGATGTCACACTCCCCCTTCATAATTCTCAAATGAAGGCTGTTTTTATCGAT
>JBEEON010000072.1:0-8829 GCA_041191625.1 Actinomycetota bacterium
GGCGCCGCAATCATGATGATTTTGGGACTCGTCGCCATGATCCTGGCGCCGATCCTTTCGGCGTTGATTCAGGCCGCCGTTTCACGTCAGCGTGAATACCTTGCCGACGCGACCGGTGCGATGACCACCCGTAACCCCGACGGGCTGGCCAGTGCATTGCACAAACTGGGGGAGTATTCATCGCCACTGCGGAAACAGTCCGGTTCGATGGCTCACCTGTGGATTTCTGATCCGATGAAGCCGGGAGTCTTTGATCGCATGTTCGCCACGCACCCGCCGATCGCCGACCGCATCCGCCGGCTTTTGGAAATCGGCGGCAAGTTCTAGCGAAACACGTCGCGCAATTCTGCGCTGGCGTCGCCCCACTCTTCGACCGTGATGGATTCGAGGCCACGCCATTCGGCGGCGTCGCGGACTGCATCGACGAGTCGGTCGCGGGCGTTTGTCGGGCGTTCGCGCTCCCAGTGGGCTGATTTGACGATCAGGGTGCGAGTTTTGCGGTCCGCTTTCAGGTCGATACGGGCGACGAGCTGTTCGTCCATCAGTACCGGAAGCGAGTAGTAGCCGTACTGTCGTCGTGCTGCGGGAACATAAATTTCGATTCTGTAGTCGAATCCGAAAAGCCGTGCGGCGCGTTCGCGGTTCCAGGTGACCGGGTCAAACGGGGTCAGCACAGTGTTGGCGGTGATGGACGCACCGGCGAGTGTTCCGGGGGCCATGATGCCGGGTGCGCCCCATCCGTCGACGTTTACCCATTCCAGGGCGCCCGCCTCGACCAATTCGCGTACCGCCGCCCGAGCCTCGCGTTTGGGCAACCGAAAATAGTCGGCGATATCGTTCTCGGTGCCGACCCCCACAGCATTCGAGGCACGCAGCACCAATTCGCGGATGGCATCCGAACGGCCGACACAGTTGTCGAGGATTGTCCGAGGCAACACCATTTCGGGCAACGCGTAGAGGCGTTGGAAACCACGTCGGCCCGCGGACGTCAGAATTCCCGCATCAAACATGTATTCCAGAGCGCGTTTGGCGTCACTCCAGCCCCACCATGCCCCGGTGCGGCCGTTGCGTTCATGAGTGATGTCACTCGCGGTGATGGGGCCCTCGGATCGAACCACGGCCAACATTTCGTCCGCAAATTTCCGGTTGTGCGCCAGCCACCCACCCTGGGCATGGTGGGAATCGCGGTACTCGTCCATCTTCCAACGCCACAACGGCCACGATTCGACGGGGATAAATGCGGCGACGTGAGCCCAATACTCGATGTGCGTGGGTGTGCGGGAATGTTCGAGCAGCACGGTGTCCGCCAGCGACGTGTCATAGGCGCCCAGTCGTGAAAACAGGGGCAGGTAATGGCTTCGTTCGAACACGTTCACCGAGTCCAGTTGCAGTGCTTCCAGCCCCGCAATTACCTGAGTGATGCCCTCCGCAGTGGGCTCGGGACGCGGCGCTGTGAAACCGTGCGCAGCCAACGCGATACGTCGTGCATCGGTTATCGACAGTTCGGTCACGAGATTCACGCTATCGTTTCTGAAGGAGGAAATTGTGACATCACCGCTTGCTGGGCCCAGTCTGGACGAATTCGAGGCCGCACGGGAAATTGTGGCCCATGTAGCGCAGGGCACTCCTCTGGAAGAATCACGTTACTTGTCACAGGTTCTGGGCCAACACGTCTACCTGAAATGCGAAAACCTGCAGCGCACGGGCGCCTATAAGGTCCGTGGCGCCTACCACCGCATGTCAAAGCTCAGCGCGGAGGAAAAGGCTCGGGGAGTGGTCGCCGCTTCCGCCGGTAACCATGCACAGGGCGTCGCTCTGGCGGCAGCCGAATTGGGAATCAAGGCCACCATTTTTATGCCCATGGGCGTCGCGTTGCCCAAACTGCAGGCCACGCGTGGTTATGGCGCCGACGTGGTGTTGCGCGGTGTCGTGTTCCAAGAATCCCTGGCCGCGGCCACAGAATTTGCCGAAAAGTCGGGCGCGGTGTTTATCCCGCCCTATGCCGATCACGACGTGATTGCGGGCCAGGGCACTGTGGGTCTCGAAATTTTGGACGAACATCCAGACGTACAGACCGTGGTTGTGCCCATCGGTGGCGGTGGGCTTATCGCCGGTGTGGCCAGTGCGATGAAGCAGAAGGCTGCACTGTCGGGCAAGACATTGCGTGTTGTGGGTGTTCAGGCCAAAAATGCCGCAGCATATCCCGCCTCGCTTTCAGCCGGTGAGCCCGTCAACATTGACGTAAAACCCACAATTGCCGACGGCATCGCCGTATCGCGACCGGGTGACATCAACTTCGACATTGTTCGTGAATTTGTGGACGAGGTTGTCACGGTGAGTGACGACGACATAGCGCGCGCGATTCTGATGCTGCTGGAACGCGCAAAAATGGTAGTCGAGCCCGCCGGAGCTGCCGGTGTGGCCGCGATCCTCACCGGACAGGTTGTCGCCGACGGCACCACTGTTGTGCTGTTGTCTGGCGGAAATATTGACCCGATGATCATGGAGCGCGTAATTTCTCGCGGTCTGGTGGCGTCGGGCCGTTACCTTCGAATTCATATTCCCCTGCCCGACCGGCCAGGACAGCTCGCCCGCACATCCGAGATCGTCGCAGGTCAGAACGCCAACGTCGTCGAGGTACTGCACACCCGTCACGGTTCGGGACTGGGAATCGCCGAGGTTGAGCTCGAGGTCCACATCGAAACACGTGGCCCCGAACACGCCGAACAAGTCCTCGACGCTTTGCGCGCCGAGGGTTACAACCCTCGTATCGACTACTAGTTTGCGTCCGAGCGCGGGTTCCGTCTCGCGCGACGAAAGTGTCTAGCCGATGAAGGGCTCGATCGAGATAATCTCGACCGCGATTTCGGCTCCGTTGGGTGCTGTAAATGTGGTGGTGTCGCCAGCTTCGAGTCCCATGATGGCTTGACCCATGGGGGACTGCTCGCTGTAAACGTCAAGGTCGGTGCCTGCGCCCATCTCGCGCGAGCCCAACACAAACTTTTCTTCGTCGCCGTGGATGTGTGCGGTGATTACGGTGCCGGGGGCAACGCGTGAAGCGTCGACAGGTTCGGTGCCCACGTGTGCGTTCTTCAACATGTCCGTCAGCTGGCGGATGCGAGCCTCGATTCGGCCCTGTTCTTCTTTGGCTGCGTGGTAGCCGCCGTTTTCTTTCAGGTCGCCCTCGGCGCGGGCGGCCTCGATGCGTCCCACAATTTCGGCACGCTTGACGGTGGTCAGCTGCTCGAGTTCGAGAGCCAGACGGTCAAACGATTCCTGGTTAAGCCATTGCGCGGACATGAGAACTCCTTCAGAGTGAACTAGTTAAGGCTAGCCGAGAGCCCCACCGAGGCTCAAATTGGGTTACGGTCGCCAGCAGTGGTCGACGCCCGCTGCGGTGGGTGCGCCGACCGTGCGGATCACGGTTTCGTAGCTGTTTGTGGTGTTCGACGAAGCGGGGTGGTGTTCGACGACCCACCCGATCACGCCGAAACCGGAATCCAATGCTCGCAGCGCGCACGACACGGGGGTTCCCGCTGGGGCTGTCACTGTATAGGTCAAGGTGACTGAGTCGCCGACGATGACCATCGCGTTGTCCCGCGTTTCCAGGCCCGCATCGGGTGCGGCGTTGATGGACCATATTCCCCACGGGAGGAATATTCCCAGGAGCAAGGCCGCGATGAGCAACACTGCTCGTCGGCTGATGGGTGTCCGGGTCCGCCCGTACCGACCCTGCAGCGCCTCGTCCGTGGTGTGTGGTGTGTGAACCATGCCATCCCCTGAGTAATCTTGATACAAGGCTACGCGAATCGGAGAACCCATGTTGACGACAACCCTGTTGATCGCGGTCGACGAAATCGACCCCAACCAGGTCACCCCCGGCGTTGAGGGTTTCATTGCAACGGGTTTGTTTGCGGTGGTGTCGCTGCTGTTGATCATCGACATGGTGCGCCGCATGCGTCGTGTGCGATACCGCGAAGAGGCGCGACTGAACGTCGATGCCGAGGAAGCCGCCGCCGGTCTCATCGATTCCGTCAACAAGGAAACGGGCAACACCCCGTAACTGTGTGGCCTGTGACGCGCGTCAGACCAGTGGGTTGAGCGCGATCAGCAGCACAGCGGTCCAGTGGCACAGGAACGCCACCACGGTGAACGAGTGGAACACTTCGTGGAAGCCGAACACGCCCGGAATCGGGTTGGGGCGCTTCATCCCGTACACGATCGCACCCACCGTATAGGCAAGCCCGCCGGCGACGACCAAAATTGTCATGGCAGAATTGGCGGCCCACAGGTCGGGCATGTACACGATGGATACCCAGCCGAGGATCAGGTACAACGGCACATAGACCCAGCGGGGTGCGGCCACCCACAGCACGCGGAAAGCGATACCCAATCCGGCGCCAATCCACACTCCGATGAGCAGTACCCAGCCCTTTTCTGGCGGCAACGCCAAGGCGCCCAACGGCGTGTAGGTGCCCGCGATGAGCAAGAAAATGTTGGCGTGGTCGATGCGTTTGAACATCAGTTTCACCGGTGGTGACCAGTTGATGCGGTGATAGGTGGCCGAAATCCCGAACAGCACAATCGACGACAACGCGAATGCGACACTGGTCCAGGTCGCCATCGGGGTCGCGGCCAGCGCCACCAACACCAACCCTCCGACGACGGCCAATGGCAGTGCACCGACATGCAACCAGCCACGCCACACCGGTTTGATATCGGTGGTTACCGCGGAGTCTTCGAGCAACGGCAAACGCAACGGTTCAGATGTCGTCATACCCTCAGTGTATGTCCGAGGGCCGCTACTGGCGGCCCCGAGAGCGCGTACTACGCTATGGTCATGAGTTTGTATTCGACGGTGACCACACCCCTCAAGCGGGTGCTGTACCGTCTGTACACCTCACGGTTGCGCCGACACCTCGCCGAGGGCACGATGCCCCGTCACGTGGGGATGATTATTGACGGAAATCGTCGCTGGGCGCGGCAACAATTCGGTGTCAGCACCGCGGAGGGGCATCGGGCTGGTGCCGAGAAGTTGCACGAATTTTTGTCCTGGTGTGACGAGGCTGGAGTGTCCGTTGTCACGTTGTATCTGCTGTCGACGGACAACCTCACGGGACGTGAATCCAGCGAACTCGATGCGCTGTGCGGCATCATCGCCGACCTCGCCACCGACCTTTCCGAGGTACCGGATTGGCGTGTCCAGCATGTGGGTGCGCGGGACCGTTTGCCTGCCGGGTTGGCCGAAGCTCTGGTGGACGCCGAAACTGCAACTGCAGCACGCACGGGGTTGCACATCAACCTTGCGGTCGGTTACGGGGGTCGCCACGAGATCACCAAGGCGGTGCACGCGATCATCGACGAGCACATGCTCAGCGGCAAGACGTTAGAAACTCTGCAGGACGACATCACGTTGGAGAACATTGCAGACCACCTGTACACAAAGGGTCAGCCCGATCTGGACTTGGTGATTCGTACGTCGGGTGAGCAGCGGATGTCCGATTTCATGCTGTGGCAGAGCGCTCACAGCGAACTGTATTTCGTCGAGGCGTTGGGGCCCGACCTGCGCGAGATCGATGTGTTGCGTGCGCTGCGCGATTTTTCGAGGCGCAGCAGGCGGTACGGCGCATAGTTTCCGCCGCGGTTGGGGCGCCGTGAGGGTGGCGCTTGTGACGCAGGTGCCCGTGACCCTGATCGTGGTGCTGTACCGGTTCACCGCACTCGCGGCCGGTACCGCGCATTTCACGGGCAAGTTCACTCCGTACATGGCCATCGTGGGTTCGCTTGTGCCCATCATGAGCCTGTTCTGGCCGCTTCGAATGTACCGTGCGCTCATCGCGGAAACCGCGGAATCCGGTCGTGCCGACCTGGTCAAGTTGTCGTTGCAGTTCTGGATTCCGTGGGCTGGTTCGGGGCTGATCTCGGCTCAGGCCTTCCGCATGGAAACGTCGTTAATGTTGGCCGGCGATGCTTTCGATATCGGAACGTTCGTCGTCGTACTGGTGGCGTGGCTGTTCTCGGACATTCTGTTGCTCGTCGCCGTTCTGCGTGCACGCGTATTCTTTGCGAAACTGGCGCCCGCCCTCGACGCGGCATAAGCCATTAACGCAGTGTGCCCCGGTCAATCACGACCGGGGCACACTGCGGTGATTCGTGGTGTTACTTCGCGACGCCGGGGTGGGTCATCGACAGCAGGTCCAGAGCGGTGTCCAACTGTTCGAGCGTGATTTCACCGCGTTCGACGAATCCCATGTCGATAACCGATTCGCGCACGGTCAGGCCCGCAGCCACCGAGTGCTTGGCGACCTTCGCGGCAGCTTCGTATCCGATGATGCGGTTCAGGGGCGTGACAATCGAGGGCGACATTCCGGCGAGTGCTGCGGCACGTTCGACGTTGGCCAGCAGGCCGTCGACGGTCTTGTCGGCCAGCACGCGGCTCGAGTTCGACAGCAGTCGAATCGATTCCAGCAGTGCGGTGCCCATGACGGGGATTGCGACGTTGAGTTCGAATGCGCCGCTGGCGCCACCCCAAGCGACGGTGGCGTCGTTACCGATGATGCGTGCGCAGACCATGAGGACGGCCTCGGGGACGACGGGGTTGACCTTGCCGGGCATAATCGACGAGCCGGGCTGCAGGTCGGGGATGTGGATTTCGGCGATACCCGTGTTCGGGCCTGAGCCCATCCAGCGGATGTCGTTACAGATCTTTGTCAGGGACACGGCGATCACGCGCAGCGCACCCGAAGCTTCGACGAGTCCATCGCGGGCGCTCTGGGCCTCGAAGTGGTCCAGAGCCTCAGTGATGGGAAGTTTGGTCGCCGATGCGAGTTCGGCAATCACGGCTGCCGAGAAACCCAGGGGAGTGTTGATCCCGGTACCCACCGCGGTGCCGCCCAGAGGGACCTCGGCGACACGGACGATGGTGGACTCGATGCGTTCAATTCCGAGTCGGATCTGGCGGGCATAGCCACCGAATTCCTGACCGAGGGTGACGGGGGTTGCGTCCATCAGGTGGGTGCGGCCCGGCTTGACGTGCGACTTCCAGGCCTGCGCCTTGGCGTCCAGGGCGTCGGCCAGGTGTCGCAGTGCGGGGATTGCGTCGTTCACGAGCGCGTTGGTCACAGCGATGTGCACCGAGGTGGGGAACACGTCGTTCGACGACTGCGAGGCGTTGACGTGGTCGTTGGGGTGCACCGGGGCACCGCGGCGTGCGGTGGCGAGGCTCGACAGCACCTCGTTCATGTTCATGTTCGAGCTGGTGCCCGAACCGGTCTGGTAGGTGTCCACGGGGAAGTGTTCGTGGTGCTGACCCGCGATGATCTCGTCGGCAGCGGAAACGATGGCGTCGCGGATGTCGGCGGGCAGGATACCCAGACGCTCGTTGACGATTGCTGCTGCACGCTTGATGTGCGCGAGCGACACAATCTGAGCTGACTCGAGGCCAGTTCCGCTGATAGGGAAGTTTTCGACGGCACGCTGGGTCTGTGCGCTGTAGAGCGCGTTGACGGGGACTCGTACCTCGCCCATGGTGTCGTGTTCAATACGGTATTCGGTCACGCTGAAACTCCTGTGTTAGTGAATATCGCCGATGACTACGGAGGCGGAGACGCGGCCATCGCGAAGGTTGTAGGTGGCTCCCACCACTGCAAGCGTACCGCTGGCAATGCCCTCGGTGATGAGCTCACTGGTGGCGAGAAGTTCGGCGATGGTGTCGCGCAGGTGTTCTTCGCCCACATGGTCGAGGTTGATCTGGCGCACATCGTTGGTGCCGTTCGCCAACAGCACACGATCGATAGCGGGCTGGATGGTGTCGATGATGCCGCGCACATTGACGGGAACATCGGGTGTTCCCTCGAGTCGGGAATCCACCGCAGCCTGCACGGCACCGCACGAGTCGTGTGCGAGCACCAGGATCAGGTGGACGCCCAAGGCGCTCACCGCGTATTCGAGAGAGCCGATGACGGACTGCGAAATCGTCTGACCGGCATTGCGGACAACAAAAAGGTCACCGAGCCCGCAGTCAAAAATGATTTCAGCGGACAGTCGAGAATCTGAACATCCAAACAACGCAGCGTGCGGGGTCTGTCCGCCCGCAAGGTCGGCGCGGTGCTCGACGTCTTGGCGGGGGTGGGCGGGTTCACCCGAAATGAAACGTGCGTTGCCCGCCTTTAGGTCGTCCCATGCTTCGCGGGGGTTGGAGGGAAGCGGTCCGGTCATGAGGCTGCTCCGTTCGTGGTGAGGAACGCGCTGATGGCGTCAACGATCGCGCGGGATGCGGTGGGGTTTTCGCTCGTGTCCGACGTGGACACAACGATGGTGTTTCCGTCGAATTCGGTGACCCACACCCAGGCATGGTTGCCGGGATCCGCCGAATAAATTCGGTCATACCCCGCCCAGCTGATTCCCGCCGAGGGCTGGTAGGCGAACGGCGCGGTGTCGCCGACGATGTCGGCCACATCGAACTCGCCAAAGTATTGGTCCATCGCGGTAAAGAGCGTGGGGTTGCCGTTTGCGTCATCGTGCACCCAACCGATGCTCCACACCGCGGGGTCGCCCGCAGTGAGTTCGGCGCGGTTGGCCCACGCGTCGTCACCCAGCACGGGGTCGATGATGACCGTGTCCGGCATCGTGGCCTGTGCGGCCGCGGCGGCGGTGTGCCAATCGACGGCCTTGTCTTCGGCGGGTACTTCCGGTCGAACCACGACCAACACGAGGAAAAGCACAATGCCGAGCGATGCCAGCAGCGACAGGATCAGGTTGGTGGGTGTTTGGCGCGACCGGCGCAACGCCGCCTTGTCGACGACGGGTTCCGTCATTCGGCGGTCTTTC
>JBEEON010000073.1:0-11086 GCA_041191625.1 Actinomycetota bacterium
GCGAAACGGTTGTCGGCGGTGCGCTGACCATAGATGATCAGGTTCCGACCGTCGCTGAACGTGTGACCGTGTTGCAGGCCGATTTCGTCCCACACGTGGTCGGGCAGTGGTGCCGTCGCGATCATCAGAGAGTACAGCGGCAAAATGCGTCGATGCGTTTGAGCGATCGAGGCGCCGTAACCCTCTGTCGCATTCACGATGTGTCGGGCGGTGACGATGCCGCGGTCGGTGACAACACGACCCGAGCTCCACGACGTGACGGTTGTGTTTTCGTAAATTGTGGCCCCGCGCTGTTCGATCGTCCGAGCCATTCCCGCCACCAATTTGGCGGGATGAATACGTGCACAGTCGTGGGTAAACGTCGCACCACGAGCACCAGCGGCGCCCACCTCGGAGGCGTCCACCCAGTCGAGCGCGTCAATGCCGAGGGCCTGGGTTTCGGACACTTCGGCGCGCAGCATCTTTTCCTGCAGCGATGTGCGGGCATAAATCAGGGTGCCGACGCGGGCAAAATCACAGTCAATGTGTTCGGCCTCGATGACGCGGCCAATCTCGCCGATCGAATCGACCATGGCATCACGCAATCCCTTTGCAGCGTCGAAACCATACTTCGACACCAGGGCTCCCGTGGTCTGGGGGAACAGCGCACTGGCCCACCCGCCGTTACGACCCGACGCACCAAAACCGGTGACGTGTTTTTCCAGCAGAGCAATGCGCAGTCCCGGGTCGCGTTTCTGTAGGTAATACGCGGTCCAGATACCCGTAAGGCCGGCGCCGATGATAGCGACATCCACCACAGTGTCGCCATCCAGCGCCGGCCTCGGGGTAACCGATTCCGGAACCGTATCGTTCCACAACGAGACGGTCGGAGCTGTCATTACAGCAGCTTGCTTGCTTCGGTCAAGACTTCGCGCAGGATGCCCTCGATCTCGTTGAACTCCGACTGACCGATGGTCAGAGGGGGAGCCAGCTGGATTACGGGGTCTCCACGGTCGTCGGCGCGGCAGTACAGTCCAGCCTCGTAGAGGGCCTTGGAGAGGAAGCCGCGCAGAAGGCGCTCGGATTCGATTTCGTCGAAGGTCTGCTTGGTTGCGCGGTCCTTGACGAGTTCGATGCCATAGAAGTAACCAGCACCACGAACGTCACCCACGATGGGGATGTCCTTCAGCTGCTCGAGGGTCGCCTTGAACGCGGCAGCGTTGTTGCGCACGTTCTCGTTGAGTCCCTCTTCTTCATAGATGTCGAGGTTCGCCAGTGCGACAGCGGACGACACGGGGTGACCGGCGAAGGTGTAACCGTGCATGAAGGCGTTCGAGCCGTGCTTGAAGGGTTCGTAGACCTTTTCGTTGACGATGGTTGCACCGATGGGCGAGTAACCCGAGGTCATGGCCTTGGCGCAGGTGATCATGTCGGGCTCGTAACCGAATGCGTTACAGGCGAACATTTCACCGATACGACCGAATGCACAGATGACCTCGTCCGAGACCAGGAGCACGTCGTGCTTGTCGCAGATTTCGCGTACGCGCTGGAAGTATCCAGCGGGAGGCGGGAAGCATCCACCGGCGTTCTGTACGGGCTCGAGGAAGACAGCGGCCACAGTTTCGGGGCCTTCCATCTCGATCATTTCTTCGATGCGGTTTGCTGCCCACAGGCCGAATTCTTCTTCGGTTCCGGTGAAGCCCATCTCGTCTGCACGGTAGTAGTTCGTGTTGGGGACACGGAAGCCACCGGGTACGAGGGGTTCAAACATCTGCTTCAGTGCGGGGATGCCGGTGATGGCCAGTGCGCCCTGAGGGGTGCCGTGGTAGGCGACCGCACGCGAGATGACCTTGGTCTTCAGGGGCTTGCCCTGAAGCTTGAAGTACTGCTTTGCCAGCTTGAACGCGGTCTCTACGGCCTCGCCACCACCGGTCGAGAAGAACACACGGTTCAGGTCGCCGGGGGCATAGTCAGCGAGACGAGCGGCGAGCTCGATAGCTGCGGGGTGTGCGTACGACCAGATGGGGAAGAAGGCGAGCTCCTGAGCCTGCTTTGCGGCAACCTCGGCGAGCTTCTGACGGCCGTGACCGGCGTTGACAACGAACAGACCCGAGAGGCCGTCGATGTACTTCTTACCCTGGATGTCAAAGATGTGGTGACCTTCACCCTTGGTGATGATCGGCACTCCGTGGCCGGCTTCCATGCCGGACTGGCGTGCAAAGTGCATCCAAAGGTGATCCTTGGCCAGCCCCTGAAGGCGGGCTTCTTCACCGCTGAATTTGGTGGATGCTTCAGACATGATTATCTGCTCCTGTTTGAGGGGAACCCTTAGCGGGTGCCCCAGTCGTAGTGTTGTTTTTTCAATTGCAGGTACATAAATACTTCGGTCTCGACAACACCCTCTACGGTACGAATTTGTCCGTTGAGGAGGTTGAGGAGGTCGTCGTCGTCTTCGCACACGACTTCGGCGAGGATGTCGAAGCCACCGGCGGTGAGGACCACGTATTCCACGGCGGGAATTTCACCGAGTTTGTCCGCAATTGCGCGGGCATCACCGATGGTGCGGATGCCGATCATTGCTTGACGGAAGAAACCCAATTGCATGGGGTCCGTCACGGCCACGATCTGCATGACTCCACTTTCGGTGAGTTTCTGCACACGCTGACGAACCGCGGCCTCGCTGAGTTCTACTGCGCGGCCAATGTCGGAGTACGACTTTCGGCCGTCAGCCTGAAGCTGCTCGATGATCGCCTTAGAGACGTCATCCAGCACTACAGCTCGGTTTTGGTTTGCCATGCGGTCATTCTGGCAGGTATTTTGGCGAAGCGCAATTGATTTCGAAGCAATTTTGGAAAAATGCAGACGAAATTCGAAGAAAAATGGGTGGAAACTTTCGTGTTGGGTGATTAGTGTTAAGCCATGACTCAAAAAACTCTTCGCAACTACATCAATGGTGAGTATGTTGACAGCCGCGGCACCGACGCGATTGACCTGATCAACCCCGCTACCGGCGATGTCTATGCGCAATCACCCGTGTCCACCGCCGCCGACGTTGATGCCGCCTACCAGGCCGCCAACACTGCCTTCGCAGAGTGGGGTGAAACCACTCCCTCAGAACGCCAGCTCGCACTGTGGCGAATCGCTGACGAAATCGAGAAGCGCGCCGATGACTTTGCCGCACTCGAAATCGAAGACACCGGTAAGCCCGAAGCCTTCGTTGTCAGCGAGGAAATCCTCGTCGGTGTCGACCAGCTGCGTTTCTTTGCAGGTGCCGCACGCAACCTTGAGGGTCGTGCAACCGGCGAATACATGAAGGACCACACCTCGAGCATCCGCCGCGAACCCATTGGTGTCGTCGGTCAGGTCACCCCGTGGAACTACCCCCTCATGATGGCTTTCTGGAAGTTCGCTCCCGCGATCGCCGCAGGTAACACCACCGTGTTGAAGCCTTCGGACACCACACCCCAGTCGACGCTGCTGCTCGCCGAAGTCTGCCAGCAGTTCCTGCCCAAGGGTGTTGTCAACGTCGTCGTCGGTGACCGCACGACCGGTGCTGCGATGACGGAACACAAGATCCCTCAGATGGTGTCGATCACCGGCTCGGTTCGTGCCGGTATGGAGGTTGCTCGCAGCGCCTCGTTCGATGTCAAGCGCGTTCACCTGGAGCTCGGTGGCAAGGCCCCCGTTATCGTGTTCGACGACGCCGACATTGAGCGCGCCATCGAAGGCATCGCCGTCGCCGGTTACTTCAACGCTGGTCAGGACTGCACCGCAGCGACCCGTGTTCTCGTGCACGAGAACATCCACGACGAATTCGTCGCAGCGATGAAGGCATACATTCGAGACAACGTCGCAACGGGTATGCCCAACGAGGACGTGCTGTTTGGTGCTGTGAACAACATCAACCAGTTCGACCGCGTTTTGGGAATCCTCAACGACCTGCCCAACAACGCGAACATTGAAATCGGTGGCGCTCGCCAGGGCGACCGTGGATACTTCATCCAGCCGACTCTTGTTTCGGGTCTGCAGCAGACCGACTGGGTTATCCAGAACGAAATCTTTGGTCCCGTCATCACCGTCCAGAAGTTCTCGAACGAGGCTCAGGCTCTCGAGTGGGCAAACGATGTCGACTACGGTTTGGCTTCGTCGGTGTGGACCAAGGACCACGGTCGTGCGATGCGTTTCGCAAAGCACCTCGACTTTGGTGCCGTGTGGATCAACACCCACATCCCGATCGTTGCCGAAATGCCTCACGGTGGTTTCAAGCACTCGGGTTACGGCAAGGACCTCTCGGCCTACGGTTTCGAGGACTACACGCGCATCAAGCACGTGATGTCGTACATCGGCGAATAACTCGTTCGATTCACTCCGCGGGGTGGCACTGTTCACAGTGTCGCCCCGCGGTTTTTTGTGCACAGGACTCGGCCGATCGTTGAGCTGAATCTCTCTGAGGTGTTGCACTGGGGGAATGAATACGGTGCCTCGGGAAACACGCCTGTGATGACGGTGCCTCCCGTGCCCCGGGACCCTCCGACGCGACGGTTTCCCTGGTGGGGTGTGGCAATTCCCGTTGTGGTCTCCGTCGTCCTCGCTGCCGTGATTCGTTCGCCTTTTCTGCTGGTCGGTGCTGTTGCGGGTCCGTTGATGGCGACAGCCGTGTGGTGGGAGGCTCGACGACAGTCGCGGCGGGATCGGGCCCAATCGGAAACCGAATATCGCCGACAGTTGGTGCGGGTCGAAACCTCACGTCACGCGGTTGCGTTACACAACATTTCCGAGGCCGAGCGACGAAATCCCAGCATCGAGTCCTGCGTCATCGACGACCTGTGGCGGCCGTCGATGTCCGGCAATACCACGGTGCGGTTGGGGACGTTCTGGGATTCGGGTTCCCATGGATGGTTGCCCTGGTGTGAGGACGTGCGGGGTGGTGTGGTCGTGTTGGGGGATTGCGCTGCCGCACGTTCGGTGTTCCTCACGGTCATGTGTGGCCTCACCGCTCAATTGGGTGAGGCGGTCGAGGGCGCCGATCCGCATTCGCGGTCCGGTCGTGCCAGCTGGTCGAGCGAGGTGTGGGTCGAACTGGTGTCCCCATCCTCACAATCCGCACATGTCAATTCGTCTGTGCCACTCGTGATTCGATGTCACGACAATCGAATCGTTTCGGTCAGCACTGCGGGTGCATTGACCGACCGACGCAGAGTCGCAGCAGACGTTCTCGACCCCGCGGTGTCGGAACTGTTTCTCGCCCGATGTCGCCCTCCAGACAGAGACCTCGATTCGCGGTGGGCCGATCGGCCCAGCAGCAGGCCGGGCATCGGATACGACGAGCGGGGCGAAATTCGTGTCCCGTTGTCCGAGCTCGACCCTCATGCCCTCATCGCTGGTCGAACGGGCAGCGGTAAAAGCGAAATCCTGATCGCCGTTGTCGCCGCACACGCACAGGTGTGCTCGCCGCAGCAGCTCTCTGTGATGGCGTTCGACTTCAAGGGAGGCGCTACAGCGCGCCGACTGGAGCACCTGCCACACATCGTGGGGGTCGGAACAGACATGGATGCCGCAGCCGCCGAGGCGCTGCTGAACCAGCTTCCCAGTGAAATAATCCGGCGCGAACGTGTGCTGGAAACGCAGGGAGTGGGCTCCATGTCGGAATCCGAAAACCCCCACACACTTCTCGTGATGATTGACGAGTTTCAGGCGTTTCTTGCGCTCCGTGGCGCCGCAGAAATTATCACCGATATTGCACGACGGGGCAGGTCGCTGGGGTTGCGGCTGCTCTTGGGCACCCAAAATCCTGCGGGGGTGATCCGAGACGCGATCAGTGCCAACATCACGACACGAGTGGTGGCGCCCATGACGAGTTCCTTCGATGAGGCGTTCGCGCTGGGCGAGCCGTCCCTCCACCGGCCGATAGTGGGCCAAGCGTTGGTGCGTACTGCCGGGGGTGTGGCACGCCTCGCCACGATTCGACGGGTGGATGAGGTCGCGATCCAGGCCATCGCGGAAACGTGGACGGATACACAGAACGGCGGCCCACCCCAATGGAGTGAGCCGCCGAATGTTGTGAGTCCGAAGGACGTTACAGAACGCTCTCCACGCTGACCGAGTCAATGCCGTTAGCGGCACCGACTGCTGCGTTGGTCAGCAGACCATCGTGGGTGTTGAGGCCCAGTGCGAGCGATGCGTCGTCCGACAGTGCAGCCTTCCAGCCCTTGGATGCCAGTGCACGCACGTAGGGTGCGGTGGCGTTGGTCAAGGCGTGGGTCGAGGTAGCGGGGACCGCACCCGGCATGTTGGCGACACAGTAGAACACCGAGTTGTGCACCGTGAAGGTGGGGTCCGAGTGAGTGGTTGCGTGAGTGTCCTCGAAGCAGCCGCCCTGGTCGACCGCGATGTCGACGAGCACGCTGCCCGGCTTCATGCGGCTGACGATGTCGTTGGTGATGAGCTTCGGAGCCTTGGCGCCGGGGATCAAAACCGAACCGATGAGCAGGTCGGCCTGAACGGCAGCCTTCTCGATTTCATAGGCGTTCGATGCGATCGTCTTGATGCGGCCCGAGTACAGTGCGTCGAGCTCGCGCAGACGCTGGATGTTGGTGTCGAGGACGGTGACGTCAGCACCGAGTCCCACAGCAACCTGTACTGCGCTGGTGCCTGCGACACCGCCACCGAGAACTACAACGTTTGCGGGGTGGGTGCCAGGAACGCCGGGAACCAGAAGTCCCTTGCCGCCGTTCGGGCGCAGCATGGCGTTGGCGCCGACGATTGCCGAGAGGCGACCGGCGACCTCGCTCATGGGGGCGAGCAGGGGGAGTGCGCGGTTCGGAAGCTGAACGGTTTCGTACGCAATTGCCGTCACCTTCGACTTCAACAGTGCGTGGGTCAGTTCGGGTTCTGCAGCGAGGTGCAGGTAGGTGAAGAGCAAAAGTCCCTCACGGAAGTGCTGGTATTCGCTCTCGATCGGTTCCTTGACCTTGAGCAGCAGTTCGGCAATGTCCCAGGTCGACTTGGCGTCGCCCAGAATGGTTGCACCCTGTGCAGTGTACTCGGCATCGGTAATGCCGCTACCCAGACCAGCGCCGGTCTGGATGTACACCTCGTGGCCTGCGAGGGTCAGGTCCTTGACGCCTGCAGGGGTGATGGCAACGCGAAATTCGTTGTTCTTGATTTCAGCGGGGATTGCGATCCGCATGGGTATCTCTCCTGTGAGTAAACGGTGGCTCTGCCAGAAAGCAGCGCCTTGGTAATTATCCCGAAACGCCAAGGAATTCGCAACGAAATCGCCCGAATGCTTCGAAATCAGTTTCGCGATTGTGACAATCTTGTAAAAATCGCGGTTTTGTGTTTCAGAATTGCGTCGAATGTGCAATTATCTACATACGCGAATGCGTGACAATGATGTCCCCGACAGTAGGAGCTCAGGCAATGAACCGTAATCTTCCCGCAGACCCGATCGTTCGCGAACTGGTTCAACACGCACGTTCGGCAGCAATGTCGCGTCGCGCACTCCTCGGTGGAGCCGTCGGTACCGCATCGGTCCTCTCGTTGGCCGCGTGCGCTTCGGGCGACACCGCTCTGACCCCCGCCGTCGACATCTCGGCCGACGACCCCACGGTGAAGTGGGCTAACTGGCCTTTCTACCTCGACGAGGATGACGCAGGAAACCACCCCTCGCTCGATGCCTTCGTGGCTGCTACCGGCATCAAGGCCGAGTACCTCGTCGACGTCGACGACAACAACTCATACTTCGCCAAGGTCAAGGACCAGCTGGCACTGGGTCAGGATGTCGGAGCCGACACCGTCTGCCTCACCGAGTGGATGGTCTCGCGTCTGATCCGTCGTGGTTACACCCAGAAGTTCAACCTGGACAACATCCCCAACCACGCAAACCTCGTAGAAACCCTCGCAAACCCCGATTTCGATCCCGGTCGTCAGCAGTCGCTGCCCTGGCAGGGTGGTTTCGCCGGTATCGCCTACAACACCGAAAAGCTTCCCGGCGGTCTGAAGAACATCGACGACCTGTGGTCTGCAGATCTGAAGGGCCGTGTCACAGTTCTGTCGGAAATGCGCGACACCCTCGGCTGCATCATGCGCGCACAGGGTGCGGACATCACCAAGTTCACGTCCGAAGACTTCTATGCCGCACTGGACCTGCTCGAACAGCAGGTAACCGACGGTCAGATCCGTAACGTCAAGGGCAACTCGTACACCGAGGACCTCGTCAGCGAGGACGCTCTCGCCGCAATCGCATGGTCGGGCGACATCACGCTGTTGAACTACGAGGCAGGCTACGAGAAGTGGAAGTTCGTACTTCCCGAGTCGGGCGGAACCTTCTGGAACGACACGTTCATCATCCCCATCGGCAGCCCCCGCAAGACCAACGCCGAAAAGCTCATCAACTGGTACTACGACCCCGCGATTGCCGCAGAGGTTGCAGCGTGGGTGAACTATGTGACCCCCGTGAAGGGCGCATACGAAGAAGCCGTCAAGATTGACCCCGAACTCGCCAACAACCAGTTGATCTTCCCCCAGGAGGAGACGCTGAAGCAGGTTCACGTGTTCCGCACGCTGACCGACGCTGAGGACAACGAGTTCCAGGCAGCCTTCCAGTCTGTTCTGCTCGGTTAATCGAACACTTTTTCAGGAGAATCACCGTGGTAGCTGAAGTATCAGGCCGTGGTTTTGCGCAGTCTGGCGCTGACCTCGAACTCGTCAATGTCTCGAAGCGTTACCCCGGCTTTACCGCCGTGGATGACCTGAGCCTGACCATTCCCGCAGGTTCGTTCTTTGCGCTGTTGGGGCCGTCGGGTTGTGGCAAGACCACCACCCTGCGCCTCATTGCGGGACTCGAGGAGCCCTCGGCGGGCACCATCCTCGTCGGCGGTAAGGACATCACGTCGACGAAGGCGTACCAGCGTCCCGTGAACACGGTGTTCCAGTCGTATGCGCTGTTCCCGCACATGACGATCCTCGAGAACGTGGCATTCGGTTTGAAGCGACGCAAGATTGCTGACCCCATCAAGCTCGCTACCGAGGCTCTGGAACTGGTTGAACTGGGCCACCTGGCTCAGCGCAAGCCTCAGCAGTTGTCCGGTGGTCAGCAGCAGCGTGTTGCACTGGCTCGTGCCGTCGTGAACCGTCCCGCATTGTTGCTGCTCGATGAGCCCCTCGGCGCATTGGACCTGAAGCTGCGTCGTCAGATGCAGTTGGAGCTCAAGGCCATTCAGTCCGAGGTGGGCCTCACCTTCCTGCACGTGACCCACGACCAGGAAGAAGCCATGACCATGGCCGACACCGTCGCCGTCATGAACAAGGGCAAGATCGAGCAGATGGGCGCACCCGCCGAACTGTACGAACTGCCGTTCACCCGTTTTGTTGCCACCTTCTTGGGGCAGTCGAACCTTTTCGATGGTGTGGTCACGGGCCAGGCCGACGGTACGTTGACTGTCGCAGTGGGTTCGGAAAACCTGCTCGTGCCTGCCTCGCGTTCGCAGATTTCTGCGGGAGCAATCACCGTCGGTGTGCGCCCCGAGAAGCTCGAAATTCACCGCCAGGCCCCGAAGGCTGCTGCCGGTCGTCAGATCGTCGGCCCCGGCACCGTCACGGACACCTCGTTTGCAGGTGTGTCGACTCAGTACGTCGTGCAGGTGCCTGTGCTCGGCGACGTCACCGTGTTCGAGCAGAACGACGGTGACATCGTGGGTGTGGGCGAACAGGTGTGGCTGTCGTGGTCGGTCGATCACGCGTTCGGCATTCCTGTCGAAGAAACCTTCGACGAGAACGACCTTTCGACTCGCGCACTCGCTGCAACCGTCAAGTAGGCCGCACCATGGCAATCGGAGCTTTCTCACACGGCCCCAGTGGTATCACCACTGATGCGCCGGCACAGCGCAGCAGCCGTATCGCGTGGCTGTTGCTGCTTCCCGGCATCCTCTACCTCGTGCTGTTCTTCATCGTCCCTCTGTTCAGTCTGGTGATGACCAGTTTCCAGGAAATGGTGCCCGGCGGTTTTATCGGTGAATACCAGAATGCGTTCCGCTGGGAGAACTACACCGAGGTCCTCGGAATGTATGGCGAACACACCCTGCGTTCGTTCCTGTACGCCGCTACGGCGACAATCATCGCCCTGATTATTGGCTACCCCTTGGCCTATTTCATCGGTGTGAAGTTGCGCCGTTACCCGCTGCTGCAGTCGCTGGCTTTGGTCTTGGTTATTGCACCGTTCTTCATTTCGTTCCTGCTGCGCACGCTGGCCTGGAAGCAAATCTTGGCGGACGAAGGTTTTGTCATCGCCACGATGAAGACCTTGCAGTTGCTGCCCGACGATGCACACATCACGGGTACCGCAATCTCGGTCATTTTTGGTTTGGCCTACAACTTCATTCCGTTCATGACGTTGCCGCTGTACACGACCCTGGAACGCCTCGACCTGCGTCTGATTGAAGCCGGAAGCGACCTGTATGCAAACCCGTTCACGACGTTCGTGAAGGTGACAGTGCCTTTGACTATGCCGGGTATCATCTCGGGAACGTTGCTGACGTTCATCCCCGCCGCGGGTGACTATGTCAATGCGAGCGCGAACTTCCTGGGTTCAACCTCGACTGCGATGATCGGTAACGTCATCGAATCTAACTTCCTGGTGCTGCAGAACTTCCCGCACGCCGCGTCTCTGAGCCTCATCCTGATGTCCGTCATCCTGGTGCTGGTTTCGGCCTATGTGAAGAAGAGCGGAACGGAGGACCTGCTGTGAAACTCGGAAAGTGGCTGCTGCCGACCTATGCCGTATTGGCACTGGTGTACCTGCTCGTCCCGATCATGTACACGGTCGCCTTCTCGTTCAACGATTCGAAGCGTTCGAACATCATCTGGAACGGTTTCACGTTCGATAACTGGCTCACCGTGTGTGAGGCGCAGGGCGTGTGTGAGGCCTTCGGCAACTCGGTCCTCATTGCAACTGTGTCAACGCTCGTCGCCACGGTGCTGGGTACGGCCATCTCGATCGCTCTGGTGCGGTACCGTTTCAAGTTCCGTTCGGCGATGACCCTGCTGTTGTTCATGCCCATGGCGACCCCTGAGGTCGTATTGGGTGCAGGTTTGGCTGCACAGTTCC
>JBEEON010000074.1:0-5563 GCA_041191625.1 Actinomycetota bacterium
GCTCACTAGATCCGTGCGGGTGCGCCCGTCATCGCGTCAAAGAGTGGCCGGTTCCCGAAATCGGCAAGCGGGGTGGTACCGCGTGGTGACGAACAGTCGCTGCGTCCTCGTGACACCACAAGGAGAGTCATGACCTACCCCCAACACCGCCCCGACAACGGAGTAACCCCGTCGCCGCGTTTCCCTGACATCGAGCAGGACGTGCTCGCAACGTGGAAGGAAGCTGACACCTTCCGTCGGTCCATCGCAAACCGTGAAGGTTGCGACGAATGGGTGTTTTATGACGGCCCTCCCTTTGCGAACGGTCTGCCCCACTACGGTCACCTGTTGACCGGTTATGCAAAGGACCTCTTCCCTCGCTATCAGACGATGCGCGGCAAGCAGGTTCACCGACGTTTCGGCTGGGACACTCACGGTTTGCCCGCAGAGCTCGAAGCCGAACGTCAACTGGGCATTACCGACAAGAGCCAGATCGAGGAAATGGGTATCGCCGCCTTCAACCAGGCGGCCAAGGACAGCGTCCTGCGCTACACCTCGGAATGGCAGGACTATGTCACTCGCCAGGCGCGTTGGGTGGACTTCGAGAACGATTACAAGACTCTCGACATCACGTTCATGGAGAGCGTGATCTGGGCCTTCAAGCAACTTCATGACAAGGGCCTCGCCTACGAGGGTTACCGCGTTTTGCCTTACTGCTGGCGCGACCAAACCCCGCTGTCGAACCACGAGCTTCGCATGGATGATGACGTCTATAAGATGCGTCAAGACCAGACGGTCACCGTTACTTTCCCGCTCTATGGCGCGAAGGCCGAATCCTTGGGCCTCGATGGTGTGATGGCATTGGCGTGGACCACCACCCCATGGACTCTCCCCACGAACGCCGCATTGGCTGTCGGGCCCCAGATCGAGTATTCGGTTGTTCCCGCCGGCGAGGCCGGAGCGACCGCCACGGGTGAAGCGTTCCTGTTGGCGACCGACACTATCGCCAACTACTCAAAGGAGCTCGGCTATGCGGACGCCGCAGCTGCCCGAGACGCCGTCACTGCAACGTTCCTCGGTTCGGAACTTGAAAACATCACTTACACGCCCGTGTGGAAGCACTACGCCGACCGCGAGGAGATGGCAAACGCCTGGAAGATCCTGGTCGCCGACTATGTCGCAACAGGTGAAGGCGCGGGTATCGTTCATCAGGCACCCGCCTATGGTGAAGACGACCAGATCACGTGTGCGCGATATGACATCCCCGTCATCGTTTCCGTGGACGAATCCGGGTGCTTCCTGCCCGAGGTGACCGAGGTCGCTGGAGTCCACGTCTTTGACGCCAACAAGCCCCTGACTCAGCTGTTGAAGTCGGACGGCCGACTGTTGCAGCAGAAATCGTACGAACACTCGTACCCTCACTGCTGGCGTTGCCGCAACCCGCTTATTTACAAGGCGGTGTCGTCGTGGTTCGTTCGTGTTCCCGAGTTCCGCGACCGCATGGGGGAGCTGAACCAGGACATCAACTGGGTGCCCGACAATGTCAAGGACGGACAGTTCGGCAAGTGGGTGGCCGGTGCACGTGACTGGTCGATTTCTCGAAACCGATACTGGGGTAGCCCCATTCCGGTGTGGAAGAGCGACAACCCCGAGTACCCCCGAATCGACGTCTATGGTTCGCTCGACGAACTGGAAGCAGATTTCGGTGTGCGCCCCACAGACCTGCACCGTCCCTTCATCGATGAACTGACTCGCCCCAACCCGGACGACCCCACGGGTCAGTCCACGATGCGACGCATCACGGATGTTTTGGATGTGTGGTTCGATTCCGGGTCGATGCCGTTCGCGCAGGTCCACTACCCGTTCGAGAACCGCGAATGGTTTGACTCGCACAACCCCGCCGACTTCATCGTCGAGTACATCGGCCAGACTCGCGGCTGGTTCTACACGTTGCATGTGCTGTCGACCGCCCTGTTTGACCGCCCCGCGTTCACAAACGTCATCTCGCACGGAATCGTGTTGGGTAACGACGGCCAGAAAATGTCCAAGTCGCTGCGCAACTATCCCGATGTCGCCGAGGTGTTTGATCGCGACGGAGCCGACGCCATGCGCTGGTTCCTCATGTCGTCGTCGGTGATCCGTGGCGGCAACCTTGTGGTGACCGAGGAGGGCATCCGTGAGGGTGTGCGCCAGTTCCTGTTGCCGCTGTGGAGCACGTACTATTTCTTCACTCTGTACGCGGGTGATCTGACCCCGGTGTGGCGCACGGATTCCCGCAACGTTCTGGACCGTTACCTGTTGTCAAAGACCAGGGAGCTGATCGAGACGGTGACCGGGCAGCTGGACGCACTCGACAGCCCGATGGCGGCGGCACAGCTTCGGGACTTCGCCGATGTTTTGACCAACTGGTATGTCCGCCGTTCGCGCGACCGTTTCTGGTCAGGCACCGATCAGGATGCTGTGGACACTCTGTTCACGGTCCTCGAGACGGTGTGTCGTGTCGCTGCTCCGTTTGCTCCGCTGATTACCGAAGAGGTGTGGCGCGGTTTGACCGGTGGCGACAGCGTTCACCTGACGGATTGGCCCGAGGCGGACGCTTTCCCCGAGGACAGCGCACTCGTTGCCGCGATGGACAACGTGCGAGAAATCGCGTCGAGCGGTCTCGCTTTGCGCAAGTCGCAGGGCCTGCGTGTGCGACTTCCGTTGGCGTCGATGACGGTTGTTGTACCAGATTCCGCGGCGGTCGCCGAGTTCTCGGACATCATCCGTGACGAATTGAATGTCAAGGCTGTCACCGTCGTGGAGCTCCGTGAGGAATCTATTGGTGAATACGGCATCACCCGACGTCTGTCTGTCAATGCCCGCGCATTGGGCCCCCGCATCGGCGGTCAGGTTCAGCAGGTTATTGCAGCCACCAAGAACGGTGTCTGGTCGGTAGTGGACGGCGTTGTCACCGCTGGTGGCATCGAACTGCAGGATGGCGAGTACACCCTCGAGCTCGATGTTTCCGATGTCGCGGTCGCCGTGTCGTTCCTGTCGTCGGGCTTTGTCGTACTCGACACCGTGGTTTCGCCCGAACTCGCCGCGGAAGGTCTGGCACGCGATGTCATTCGTGCAGTCCAGCAGGCGCGTAAGGACGCGGGGCTCGACGTCTCTGACCGCATCCGTCTGCAAATCCAGGGCGATGCTGTGGCTGTTGCCGCGTTGCGAGAACACCAGGGTCTCGTGACGGGTGAAACCCTGTCGGTTGAACTGGAGTTGATTGTGGCTGCCGGTGGGGAAACCCGTGTCGGTGACGATTCGCTCGTGACGATTGGGGTGGAGAAGGCGTGAGCGACTACTCTGCCGAAGCCGCGCGTGTCTATGACCTGCTGTTGAACCGTATTGGCGAGGCGGCTCCTCAGCCTCGACTGCACGCCACACAGCGGGTGTTGGAGTTGCTGGGCGACCCCCAGAACATGTACAAGATCGTGCACATCACGGGTACAAACGGTAAAACGTCGACTGCTCGCATGATCGAGGCGTTGATTCGTTCCTACGGTCTGCGACCCGGTTTGTTGACGAGCCCACACCTTGTGAAGGTCAACGAACGGATCGTGATTGATGGCGAACCCATCAGTGACGAAGCGTTCGTGTACAACTGGAACGACATCGAACCGTATGTGCTGATGGCGGATGCCGAGTTGGTCGCAAACGGCGAAGAACCGCTGACCTATTTCGAGGCGTTGACGGTTCTGGCGTTTGCTAGCTTTGCCGATGCGCCCGTGGATGTCGCAATTCTCGAGGTCGGAATGGGCGGCGAATGGGATTCCACCAACGTGGCTGACGCCGACGTGGCCGTGTTCACTCCCATTGGCGTGGACCATGCCGATCGGTTGGGCTCCACCATCCGTGACATTGCGCGAACGAAATCGGGAATCATCAAGCCGGGCTGTGTGGTCGTTTCCGCTGTGCAACCGCACGATGCGTTGGATGAAATTATTGCCGCGTCCGAGATTGACGAGGCCGAGTTGTACGTCCAGGGTTCGGCATTCGAGGTCGTGTCGTGCGTTCCTGCTGTCGGTGGCCAGGTTGTCACCGTTCGCGGTCGTGCCGACACCTACCGCGACGTGGCAGTGTCGTTGCACGGAGAGCACCAGGGAAACAATGCCGCTTTGGCTATTGTCGCCGTGGAGTCCTTGCTGGGCGCCGGCGAACACCCAATCCCGCGCGATGTCCTCGATGATGCCCTGGGGAGCGTGTCCAGCCCCGGTCGTCTGCAGTACCTCGGTGCCCAACCCGCGTTGATCGTGGATGCCGCACACAATCCTCACGGTGCAGAATCGTTGGCACATGCCATCGTGAATTGGCTTCCGTTCGACAAGGTCTGGATCGTGTTGGGTGTTCTCGCCGACAAGGACGCTCACGGTATTGTCCAGGCATTGGATTCGGTCGTGCAGGGCTTCATCGTCACCCAGTCGAGTTCGGAACGTGCAATCCCGGCAGACGAGTTGGGCGAAATCGCCGCCCACGTGGCGGGACATGACCGTGTTCGCGTGATTCCCGACCTTGCCTATGCGCTCGATGCAGCGCGCGGACTGGTCTCGGATGGTGACGCAATCATCGTCACCGGTTCGATCACGCTGGTTGGCGAAGTCATGGCTACGGCCGAGGAAAGGGGATGGCGATGACCGCAAAGGACGCACGCACACCGAAACCGCGCCGAGTGCGTACCGCCAGCGAATCGTTGCTGTCGATCGTTATCGTGATGGAAATCATCACCCTGTTCTTTGCGATGCTCACCCTCGGCGGGTTGCACCGGGACCAGATTGTGGTGACCGTGGTGGCCTGCGTGCTGCTCATGGCATTCCTCGGCTTGGCCAATGCCACCCTGAAGCTGGGTGTGCATCCGATCGCACATGTTTCTCAGGCAGCACTGGGCCTTCCCGCTATCGTTGACCTCGCCTATTTGTGGGTGTGGGCACTATTTCTTATTTTCTGGGTCGCTTGCTTCCTCAAGGGCAAGCAGCTGGACGAACGAAAGGACAACGCATGACCTCGCAAGACACCTTGGTGCTGATCAAGCCCGATGGAACCGAACGCAACCTGATCGGTGAAATTCTTCGCCGCATCGAAGCCAAGGGTTACCAGATCACCGATCTGCGCATGGTGACTCCCACCCGCGAACTCTTGACGGCACACTACGCAGAGCACGAGGGCAAGCCCTTCTTCGAGCCGCTGCTCGAGTTCATGTCCAGCGGAACCGTTGTGGCGGTCCGCGTGCACGGACACCGTGCTATCGAGGGTTTCCGCGCCCTTGCCGGAACCACCGACCCCACCGTGGCGGCACCGGGGTCCATCCGTGGTGACTTGGGCCGCGACTGGGGCCTCAAGGTTCAAAAGAACCTGGTTCACGGCAGTGATTCTCCCGAATCGGCTGATCGCGAACTTGCACTCTGGTTCCCCGCAGCCTGCTGCTAATTTCTTGTAACGGTGATGGGCCCGAGTCGTAGGACTCGGGCCCATCACTATGGGAGAACCTTTTAGCCGTTGAACAGCAGCGGCAACAACAATGGGAACTGGGCGATAATCGTCAGCGCAATAA
>JBEEON010000075.1:0-3872 GCA_041191625.1 Actinomycetota bacterium
TTTTTCGCGTCGGATTACCTGGGTGAGCTTGCAGTGGGTTTTCAGCCCGACGAGTCCGTACACCACGTGCACGCCCGCCTTTTCGAGCTTTCGCGCCCACTTGATGTTTGCCTGCTCGTCAAAACGGGCCTTCAGTTCGACGAGTGCGAGCACGCTCTTGCCCGATTCCGCTGCGGCGATCAGGGCCTGCACGATGGGTGAATCGCCACTGGTGCGGTACAGCGTCTGTTTGATGGCCAGCACCTGGGGGTCGGCTGCGGCCTGTTCGATGAAGGCCTGCACACTGGTGGCGAAGGATTCATACGGGTGGTGAACGAGCACTTCTCCGCCGCGCATTGCCTTGAAAATGTTGGCCGACCCGCCGGCTTCCAGCGGCTGGAACGCGGCCACCGTGGTGGGCACCTGTTTGGGGAATTTCAGTTCGGGGCGACGGATGCCCGAAATTTCGAAGAGCGAGTCGAGACCGAGGATGCCGGGCAGGCGGTACACCTCGTCGTCGTCGAGTCCCAGCTCGCGCACCAACAGTCCCAGGGTCACGTCGTCCATGTCGGTGCTGATTTCGAGTCGAATCGGTTCACCGAATCGGCGACGCGAGAGTCCCGCCTCGAGCGCTTGGATCAGGTTTTCGCTTTCGTCCTCGTCGATCTCCATGTCCTCGTTGCGGGTGAGGCGGAATGCATGGTGGTCGAGGATTTCCATGCCGGGGAACAGGCTCGACAGGTGGTGCGAAATCAGGTCGTCCAACGTGATGTACCGCAACTGGCCGCTTCCGTCGTCAGGGAGCGGCACGAAACGGGGAAGGTTGCCGGGCACCTTGACTCGGGCGAAGTTTGCTTCATCGGTGCGGGGGTTCCGTACGCGCACGGCGAGGTTCATCGACAGGCCCGAGATGTAGGGGAACGGGTGTGCGGGGTCGACGGCCAGTGGTGTCAGCACGGGGAAGATTTGGTTCAGGTACAGGTCGGCGGTGTAACCACGGTCGTCGTCGCTGAGTTCGGCGATGCGTTCGATGTGGATTCCGGCGTTCACCAAGTCTTCACGAGAAATTTGTGCAAACGAGGCCGCATGGCGTTCCTGCAGTTTGTGTGCGGCCCGGTGAATTTCGGCGAGCACCTCGTGGGGTCCGCGGCCAATGTTGGTCGGTACCGCGATTCCGGTCTCGATGCGACGCTTCAGGCCTGCCACACGAACCATGAAAAATTCGTCGAGGTTGTTGGCAAAGATCGCGAAATAGTTCAGGCGTTCCAGCAGCGGAATGCCTGTATCTTCGGCCAATTCCAGCACTCGACGGTTGAATGCGAGCCACGATGCTTCGCGGTCGAGGAAACGGTTGACGGGCAGGCTGGCGTCGTGTCGAACCGGCGCACTTTCGAAATCGTCGGCGAGGTCGCTATCGACCGAACCCGATAGCGCTGTTCCCGTTGTTTCCACTGCTAGTCATCTCCTCGTGAACTCCCAGGAGCGAAACGATACCCTACGTTTCTGACTGTTCCGATAACGGATTCATGGTCGCCCAGTTTGGCTCGCAGTCGTCGCACGTGCACGTCGACGGTGCGGGTTCCACCGAAGTAGTCGTACCCCCACACTTCGCTGAGCAGCTGTTCGCGGGTGAACACTCGGGAGGGGTTGGCGACGAGGAATCGCAGCAGTTCGAATTCTTTGAATGTCAGGTCGAGCGCGCGGCCGTTGACGGCGGCTTGGAAGCTGTGTTCGTCGATGCTGACACCCGAATGGCTGAAACCGGTCGCCGATTGGGGAGCGTTTGAGGTGACGGCGAGACGGATTCGGGCGTCGATTTCGGCGAGCGACGAAGTGGTCAGCAGGAAGTCGCTGATGCCCCAGGAGGCGTCGACGACTGCGAGCGAGCTTTCGCTCAAGGCCAGCACGACGGGCACGGGAAGTTTGGCGGTGCTCAGAAGGCTGGCCATATTTTTGGCGGCAACGAGGTCACGGACGCCATCCAAGATCACGAGGTCGCACGTGTTGTGGTCGGCCAGGGACTGGGGGGTCATCGGGGCGATGACGACGTGGTGTGGCAGGAGGCCCAAGGTGGGAAGCGGCGAATCCGACGCGCTCGTGAGGATAACGATCGATGTCATTAACCCTCCGTCCCCTGCACTTCTAGTGTAGAGCCGTTTAGAGTGGTGTTATGCCCCGTCGTTTCGCTACCGCCTTGCCCGTCTGGGTTGTGGCGTTGATTGGTTCCGTGGGCGCATTTGTGGTCAACGAGGCGCAGCCGTGGCCGGCGACTCTGTCGATCGTGTTGGGTGCGTGCCTGATTCTGACGTTTGGGATTCAGCTGGCGTTGCAGCGCAAAAAGGGTCTCGTTAACCGGATGGCGTTCACCACGACGGGGGTGCTGATCATCGTCGGTGTGGCCATGATTATTGCGGTGCTTGTTGACGGTGTCACGATTCTTGACTGGTCGTGGGAAGGCGTAGGCTAAAGACATGGTTTTGGCTGTCGAAATTTTCTTCCTGGTCCTGCTGGGCCTCGCATTTGTGGCAATTGGCTCGTTGTCGGCACTGGTGCTCGTTCGCCTGTTCCGCGGTCAGCGCTAACAGTGTCGAACCCGCTCGTCGATCAGCGGGCTTTCGCGGAGGGCTCCGCGTTCTGTGTGATTCCTGCCGCAGTGTTGCGGGTGACGGGGTCCGACCGCCTCCTGCTGCTCGACAATTTGTTGTCGCAGCGTGTGCGTCCCCTCGTGCCGGGGGAATCCCGTGAAGCGTTGTCGTTGACACCCGAGGGTCGCGTCCACCGTGTGTTCCATGTCGTCGAGGATTCAGAGTCGACGCTGTTGATTGCTCCGGGTTCCGTTGCCTCAGATGTGATCGCGTGGTTGGACGCACGCATCTTCATGGAGGATGTGGCCGTCGCCGAAGTTCCCGATGTGGTCATGGTGATGGGTCGCAGTTCGCTCGCCCCCGCATCCGCTCGTGCCACGTGGGTCGACCCGTGGTCGCAGGTTCAACCGGGTGGCCACCAGTACGCCGAAAATTCCGAGGCGCGCGAATGGGATTACCGCGAATGGGTGATCCCCGCCGACGTACTCGATTCGCTTCCCGTGGTGCCCGCCTCGACCGTCGATGCTCTGCGGGTCATCGCGGGACGGCCGGCGCTCGCCGATGTTGATGCGACGACTTTGCCGCACGAGTTCGACTGGATGCGGTCGGCGGTGCACCTGAACAAGGGGTGTTATCCCGGTCAGGAAACTGTGGCCAAGGTGCACAATGTGGGGCACCCGCCGCGTCGTGTGGTCCGGTTGCACCTTGATGGCAGTGACTCGGTTTTTGTGGCGCCCGGTGACGAGGTCGTCGTCGATGGGCAGACCGTCGGCCGTGTGACGACTGCGGGTGTGCATTTCGAGGAGGGCCCTGTGGCTCTGGCGTTGGTGAAACGCTCCACCCCCATCGATCAGTCCGTTGTCGTCCTGCATGACGGTGTCGCCGTGGCGGCCACCTGTGAGGTCATTGTGCCTCCCACCGCCGGCGCTATTGCTGGGGTGACACGGCTTCCCACGTTACGGTGATGTCGCCCAGTCGGTGACGGATCGCGTTGTCGAGCACCGGCCAGCCGCCCTCTTTCATCATCCGTGCGGTGGCGACCCATCGTTGGATGGGGGAGTACACCGCCAGGGGCGCATTGATCGCCCAGTATCGGTCGAGGTCCACAAAGAATGCGTGAATTCGTTCGCCCGGGACGTTGCGGTGAATCAGGGCTTTGATGAGTCGCTCGGCGGCGATGGACGGCACCTCGAGTTCTTCGAGTCGCAGTGACACGGTGAACGTTTCGGGTCCTTCGGTGCCCAGGGAAACCCAGGTCGAGACTCGGCCGATTTCATCGCACGTTCCATCGATCAGGATTCCGCCGGG
>JBEEON010000076.1:0-25591 GCA_041191625.1 Actinomycetota bacterium
GGCCTCGGCCTGCTTCGACAGGTCATCGAAGATGATGAGGACGTGCTTGCCACCGTACATCCAGTGCTGACCAATGGCCGAACCGGTGTAAGGAGCGAGGTACTTGAAACCTGCGGGGTCAGATGCGGGTGCAGCAACAATGGTGGTGTATTCCATTGCGCCGGCGTCTTCCAGTGCGCCCTTAACGGCAGCAATGGTCGAACCCTTCTGGCCGATTGCGACGTAGATGCAGCGAACCTGCTTGTTGACGTCGCCCGAGTCCCAGTTGGCCTTCTGGTTGATGATGGTGTCGATGGCGATAGCTGTCTTACCGGTCTGGCGGTCACCAATGATCAGCTGACGCTGTCCACGGCCGACGGGGATCATGGCGTCGATGGCCTTGATACCGGTCTGGAGGGGCTCGTGAACCGACTTACGGGCCATAACGCCAGGAGCCTGGAGCTCGAGTGCGCGGCGGCCTTCGGCCTTGATGTCGCCCAAACCGTCGATGGGGTTACCCAGGGGGTCAACCACGCGACCGAGGAATCCGTCACCAACGGGCGAGGACAGAACCTCACCAGTGCGGAAGACTTCCTGGCCGGCTTCGATTCCGGTGAACTCACCGAGAACCACAACACCGATCTCGTTTTCGTCGAGGTTCAGTGCGAGACCCAGAGTTCCGTCAGCGAAACGAATGAGCTCGTTTGCCATAACGCTGGGCAGGCCCTCGACGTGTGCAATACCGTCACCGGCGTCAATGACGTGTCCGACTTCGGTCGACTTAGCCTTCGAAGGCTCGTACGACTTTGCGAACGCGCTCAGCGCCTTGCGGATTTCGTCCGGGTTGATTGTGAGTTCAGCCATGTTCTTCCCTAATAGGTGTGGCCAGCGCTAGCTGGCTAGTTTCGAGGAGAGTTCGGTAAGGCGCGAACGGATGCTCGCGTCAATAGTGTCGTTTCCGACGTTGATGTGCAGACCGCCGACGATTGCGTCGTCAACGATGACATCGATGTGGTGATCGCGGCCGTACTTGGCCGACAGAATCGCGGCAACCCGGTCAATCTGCTTCTTTGACAGCGTGGTTGCGGAGGTGACGGTTGCCACTCCACGACCCGACTGATCTGCCACGGTGCGCTCGGCGAAATCGATGAGAACGCGAGGACGGCGAGCGCGAGGCTGGCTGACCAGGTGTGCCACGATTTCGGTCGTTGCAGGTGATGCGGAACCCAGTACGGCGGTTGCCAGCGCACGACGCGCCGTCGCGTCACCACGCTTGGATGCCAGAGCCAGTTCCAGATCGGGGTTCGCGGCAACAGCGCGGCCAAATGCGAAGAGTTCCGCCTCGGTGCCGGCCTTTGCCGACGAAGCAACGGCACGGATGCCGATTTCTTCGATACCGGCGAGCAGATCATCACCGCTAGACCAGCGGTGCGCCACCAGGGACTTCAGAAGCGTGAGCGCAACCTTGTCGGCGCCAGCGAAGGCTGCAGACACGAGGTCCTGCTTGGCCTTCGTTTCGGCTACGGGGTTGGCCAGAGCAGCACGAAGCGCAGCGTTCTCGCCAATTGCACGGCCGGCAGCAAGGATCGCGACACCGGTCGCGTGCTTTACTGCCTTGGTGCCAGCGAGCTCGGCGCGAGCCGATTCAACTGCTACTCGTGTTGCACTACCCATTTACTTCTTCTTCCCAGTCGATTCGAGGTCGGCGAGGTAGCGGTCAACCAGTGCAGATGCCTTCTTGTCGTCGGCAACGTGCTCGCCGATGACACGACCTGCGAGGTCGAGAGCCAGAGTGCCGACTTCGGCGCGCAGCGACTGGATTGCGGCCAGACGCTCGGCTTCGATCGTTGCGTGAGCCTTGGCAGTGATTGCCTGAGCGTCGGCGGTGGCCTGGTCGCGCAGTTCCGCGAGGATTACGCCACCTTCGGCGCGAGCCTTGTCACGGATGTCTGCTGCTTCGGCGCGAGCCTCTGCGAGGAGCTGGTTGTACTGGTCGAGTGCAGCCTTGGCTTCTGCCTGAGCGTTCTCGGCCAGCGCGATGCCACCCTCGATCTTCTCGGCGCGCTCGTCCAGAGTTGCCTGCATGCGAGGAAGAACAAGCTTCCAGAACAGGAACAGGACAATGGCGAACGGAATGACCGACCAAACAATGTCATACACCGCTGGAATCAGCGGGTTGGGTGTCGGTTCAGTAGCTTCCGACGCCCAAACGAGTGCGTTGAGCATGGGTGACTTTCTTAGCTGAAGATGAAGCCGGTTGCGATACCCACGAAGGCGAGTGCTTCGGTGAACGCGATACCGATGTACATGAGAACCGTGAGACGACCCTGGAGTTCAGGCTGGCGAGCAACCGACTCGATGGTCTTGCCTACGACGATACCTACGCCGATTGCGGGGCCGATGGCTGCGAGACCGTAGCCGACGGTTGCGATGTTACCTGTGAGTTCTGCGAGAACCATGGGGTTTCCTTCCGTTGGTGATTCGAGGTGAATCGGGGGTTTAGTGTTCTTCCGCCAGCGCGAGCTGGAGGTAGACGGCGGTCAAAAGGGTGAAAACATATGCCTGGAGTACTGCGACCAGGATTTCGAACAGCGAGAATACGATGCCGAAAGCGAGCGTGCCCATTCCGAGGGTCTTCAGGCCCCACGCGGTGTCACCGAAGAAAAGGAAGTGCGTTCCAGCGAACATGAGGACGAGCAGAAGGTGTCCGACGACCATGTTCATGAGGAGTCGCAGCGTCAGGGTGACGGGACGAAGAACGAAGGTCGAGATGAACTCGATCGGGGTTACGACGATGTAGAACGCCGGGGGAACTCCGGGCGGGAACAGCGCGTTGCGAATGAATGCTGCGGGGTGCTTACGCAGACCTGCATAGATGAAGGCGAGGTACGAAGCCACTGCCAGAACCAGTGCGACACCGATAACCGAAGTACCCGCGATGTTGAAGCCGGGAACGATACCGGTGATGTTGAGGAACAGCACCAAGAAGAAGATTGTGGTGAGAAGGGGAAGGAAACGACGTCCGTCCTTCTTGCCCAAAAGGTCTTCGGCGATGTTGACGCGGACCAGGTCGAGCGACATTTCGATGAGGCCCTGGAAACGTCCGGGAACCACCTTCATGCGACGAGTACCCAGCCAGAAGACTAGTACGAGGAGGGTGACCATGATCATGCGAATGATCATGATGCGGTTCATCTCGAAAGGCGTGTCTGCGAACAGAATTGCTTCGGGGTAGAACTCCCAGATTGACGGAGCGTGGAACTCAACGCCGGTGGATACACTCTCGGAAGCGAGCAAGGCGGAGCTGGCAGTCATGAACAGCGTTGTCTCCTGGATCGGGGCGCCTTATGGCGCGGCGAGGGCATCAATCGGGTCTAGCCTAGCATGTCGATGACAGGAATTCGTGCACGATTGATGGCGAGTACGTCGCTCGTCAATGCCCCGATGACGGCAGCAATCAACGAGACGAAGGCCACTTTTTCGTCGACGACCGTGGAATCGTTGATTGAGAACGCCACCACGAGGAACAGCGCAAACTTCAGAAGCCACCCACCGAGAACAACGCCGAAAAAGGCGCCGCTCACCAGGGAGCCGCCCGAGACCTTGAATCCCAACAAAATACTGACCGCGGTGAAGCCCAGGAACACGAATCCTACGCCCGCGCCAATAAGTGCACCCCACACGCCGCTCCATTCGGCGACAAACCAGCCGACGACTCCCCCGATGACCGCGATGGCTGCTGACACGAGTCCACCCCAGCGAAGTGCGGTGAGCAGTGCACGGCGTGCGAGCTCGGTGGCGGTCGGCTGAGTCATTCGGAATCCTTCGTTTCAGAAACAGTAGTTTTGCGGCCCAACGGCATGATCGTGAGAACCGTTGTCGTGATGAGTCCCACGACGAGCACGATGACCGCCACACGGGCGGGAACAAACATGAACAGGAACACGCCAACCGCGACAACAGCAGTCCACGCATACAGAATCAGTACCGCCTGGAAATGGGTGTGGCCCATGTCGAGCAGTCGGTGATGGAGGTGCTTACGGTCGGCGGCAAACGGCGAACGGCCCGCCGTGACACGGCGGGTGACGGCCCACACAAAGTCGACGAGCGGAATCACAAGCACCGCCAGCGGCAAGGCCAACGGAATGAACGCGGGAATCAGCTGACCGGGCATGATGATGGCGGGGTCGACCTGACCGGTAACAGAAATCGACGATGCGGCCATGATGAGTCCGATTACCAGTGCGCCGGAATCACCCATAAACATTTTTGCGGGGTGCCAGTTGATGGGCAAAAATCCGATGATGGAACCACACAGAACGGCGGTCAACATGCTCGCAAGGTTGAAGTACAGGGTGTGCCCAGGGCCAGTGGCCAACAGGTACGAGTAAATAAAGAAGACCGCGCCGGCAATCAGCGTCACGCCAGCAACGAGACCGTCCAGACCGTCGATGAAGTTGATGGCATTCATGACGAGCACCACGCCGATTACCGTGATGACGAGGGACATTCCCGGCGACAGCAACAAAATTTGCTTAAACGGCAAGCTCACAATCTGAATGCCACACCACGCAATAATTCCGGCCGACAGCAACTGCGCCCCCAGTTTGAGCATCCAGTCGAGGTCGTACAGGTCATCGAGCACACCGACGACGGCCATCAACAGCACCGCGATGGTCAGTCCGATGATGGGCAACGGGTCGATGAACACGGGCGCAAACTTGGGAATCACGCTCGCTACCCCGATGCCGACCAGAAGCCCCAACACAATGGCGATGCCGCCGAGTCGCGGAATCGGCGTCGAGTGCACATCGCGTTCCCGGATACCGGGATAAATCCGATACTTGTGGGCCAGTTTCAGCAGCAGCCGTGAAGCACCGAAGCTGACGACCGCCGACACCAGGCCAATCATGATGTACAGCAGCACGTTAGCCCTCGTCGATCTGGCCGAGAAGTTCCCGAATCGCGTCGCGCGGGATCACGCCATCGCGCAAGATTCGCACCAAACCGCCCGACAACGTGGGGGTGGCATCCACGATGGTGGAACCACTGCGTGAACCCGACGACTCCCCCGCATCCAAGTACACGGCCACGCTGTCGCCCAAATAGTCGCGGGCCTCATCGCACGTCAACGCCGCCGGCTCACCCGACAGGTTCGCACTCGACACGGCGAGGGGTCCCGTCTCGCTGAGCAGTTCCAACGCAATCGGGTCTGCCGGCATGCGAACGGCGACGGTTCCGTGCGAATCGCCCAGATCCCAGTTCAGTGTGCTGCGGGCCGGCACCACAATGGTGAGCCCGCCGGGCCAAAATTCCTGAGCCAGAGCCTCGATCTCGGGAGTCACCGTTTCCGTCAACGCTGTCAACGTGGGGATACCGGGGACCAACACGGGCGGCGGGGATTGGCGTCCACGGCCCTTTGCTTCCAACAGTCGAGCGACAGCCTCGGGGCGGAACGCATCCGCGCCCACACCGTAGACGGTGTCGGTCGGGAGGACGATCAGTTCGCCACGGCCAATCGACATTCGGGCCATGCGCATGCCCTTCAGCAGCTCGGCCGAATCGGAACAGTTGTAGGTCGTTGACATCGTGGTCAGTCTAGCGGCGTCGGCTTAGCGAACGGCGGTGATGGCACGCTCGCGGTGCAACAGGTCGGTGTGAGCGACGACAAGGCGGAAGCCGGCGTCCCGAGCGATACGAGTGACCGCCTCGGACTGATCGTCACCGTGCTCCAACACCAGTGTTCCGCCGGGGCGCAACAGCTGGAACGCTCGGGAGACAAAGCTGCGAATGTCCCGCAGGCCGTCGGCTCCCCCATACAACGCCATGTCGGGGTCGTGAGTGGCGACCTCGGAGTCTGCGGGAATTTGAGCGTCCGGAATGTAGGGCGGATTCGTGACCACCACATCGACGGTCCCGTCGAGTTCGCTCAACGCCGTCGCGGCGTCGCCAGCAACCAACGTCACACGATCGTCACCCAATTCGGCGATATTCAGCGCCGCCCAGTGGCGCGCCTCGGCTGACAACTCCACGGCGTACACCGTCGAATGGGGAACCTCGGTTGCCAACGCCAGCGCCAAAGCACCCGTGCCCGCACCCAAATCGACCGCAACGGGATGCGCAGACGGCACCTGCAGTAGCGCCTCGATAGCCCACCCCGCCACCAATTCGGTTTCGGGCCGAGGAACGAGCGCCCCAGGACCAACCTTCAACACGAGATGACGAAACGGGGCCAAACCGGTGATGTGCTGCAAAGGTTCACGCTGCGCACGTCGTTCCGACCACTCCGAAATAGTGTCCCACTGTTCGACGCTGAGCTCGGTACCCATGAACGCACGGGTCAACACCTCACCGCGATTCCAGCCGCAGACTTCACCCACAATGAGTTCGGCATCGGCCATCGCCGACACGATCCCCGCACGGGCGAACCGTTCGGCGAGATCCGAAACTGCCTGCTTGACCGTGGTCACGGCTACTTGTTGTCGGCCAAAGCCTGAAGTCGCGCCTCTTCGTCCACCGCAATGCACGACTCGATCATCGGATCCAGTGCGCCATTCATGACCTGGTCAAGGTTGTACGCCTTGTAGCCAGTGCGGTGATCCGCGATGCGGTTTTCCGGGAAGTTGTAGGTGCGGATGCGCTCGGAACGGTCCATACCGCGAATCTGGCTCTTGCGGGCGTCGCTCGCCACAGCGGCAAGTTCCTCCTGCTGGCGGGCCAAAAGTCGAGCACGCAGCACACGCATTGCCGACTCACGGTTCTGGATCTGGCTCTTTTCGTTCTGGCACGACACCACAATTCCCGTAGGAACGTGGGTAATACGCACGGCAGAGTCCGTCGTGTTCACCGACTGACCGCCCGGGCCACCCGAACGGAACACATCGATACGCAGATCGTTCTGGTGGATCTCGACCTCTTCAGGTTCGTCCACCTCGGGGAACACCAAGACGCCGGTGGTCGAGGTGTGGATACGGCCCTGGGATTCGGTCGAGGGAACACGCTGCACGCGGTGCACGCCACCCTCGTACTTCAGACGAGCCCAAGCCCCATTCGCGGGCTCCGAGGCGTTGGCCTTGATCGCCACCTGCACGTCCTTGTAACCGCCCAAATCGGATTCGGTCTTGTCCAAGATTTCGACGCGCCAACCGCGCGAATCCGCGTAGTGCGTATACATGCGCAGCAGGTCGGCAGCGAACAGTGCGCTTTCTTCGCCACCTTCGCCACCCTTGATTTCCATGATGATGTCACGGGCATCGTCGGGGTCACGAGGAATCAGAAGTCGGCGCAGCTTCTCGGCCTGCTGGACGACAAGTTCCTCCATCGCGGGAATTTCCTCGGCAAACGCCGGATCATCCTTTGCGAGTTCGCGAGCCGCCTCGATGTCGTTCGTCGTGGTCTCCCACTCGGAGTGCGCCGCAACAATCTGGTTGAGCTCGGCGTAACGACGGTTCAACTTCTTTGCGCGAGCCGGGTCGGCGTGCACTGCGGCATCCGACAACACGGTCTGCAGTTCGGCGTGCTCGGCGAGCAGCCCCTCGATTGAGGAAAACATGGCGTTCCTTACAGTGCGATGACGCTGGTGGCGATGTCGACGAGCTCGTCGCGTACGGCACCGGCGAAGCCCGAAGTGGTGTTGTCGGTCGTCGCGATGATGGTCAACGAACCACCGGTCTCGAACGAACGACCCGCACCAAAGATGCGCTTGGTGGCGGCGAATACTGCGGTGTCAACCGAGCCTTCCGACAGCGGGCGCGAGCCCTGGATAACCGACAGTTGCGCCTTGGCGACACGAGTCAGTGAGTCGAGGATGACCACAACGTGGATGCCCTGCTCGACGAGGCGCTTCGCGCGGGCGATGGCCAAATCGGCGACGGTGATGTGTTCGTCGGCGTGACGGTCGTAGGTCGATGCGCTGACCTCGCCACGAACGCTGCGGGTCAGAGCGGTGACATCCTCGGGCTGTCCCTCGGACACGACGACCATGAGGTGCAGTTCCGGCGATGCGGCCGAAACCTCGTCGACGAGCGACAGAAGGGCCGAGGTGCGAGCCGAACCGGGGGCCGCATCAACGAGCACGCGCTCGCCACGCTTCACACCGGCGAATGCGCCAGCGAGGCCCAGCGTTTCGGTTGCGTACACGGGGGTGAAATCCGCGAAGTCCTCGCGGGTGAGCGCGGCTTCGGGGTTGGCGCCGTTGATGAAGTCGACGGTAGCCAGCGCGTTGTACTTCTGGCGGTTCTGGAAGTCGCCGCCCTGAGGCTGGCGGATCGCTCCGACGATGGCATCGCCCTTGCGGAGGTTGTACTTCTTGACCTGGCCCAGAGCAACGTAGACGTCGGCGGGGCTAGCAAGGTAACCGCCCGTGCGCACGAATGCGTAGTTGTCGAGAATGTCGAGGATTCCGGCGACGGGGATCAGGACGTCGTCATCCGAAATTTCGCCGTCAAAGTCTTCGTCGCGGCCACGGCCACGCGAACGACGGTTACGTTCACGACGGGGGCGACCCGATTCCTGACCCTCGGCTGCGGGCTCTGCGCCGTCGCCGTTGTCGGTCGAGGCGTCGGACTGTTCGGCGCCTTCAGCGGGTGCTTCGGCTGCTGCATCGGCGGACTTTCCGCGGCCACGACCACGGCCACGGCCACGCGATGCGCGGGTGCCCTCGGCGGGTGCTTCTGCACCGGCGGCGGATTCGGCCGGAGCCGACTCAGAGGCCGCGGGGGCCGACTCGGTCGATTCGACGGTTGCCGATTCGGCCTTCGATGCCGAGGAAGCACGGCGAGGCGCACGCTTGCGCTTGGGCGCCGCGGCTTCGGTGTTGTCAGCCGAAACGGCTACGGGGTTTTCGTTTTCCATTGGTACTCCTTGAGATAACACTCACCGGAGCGAGTCGGTGCAACCGACATCGGGTGAGAGTGAAAGAAAGAACCTGTTCGGGTATTGGCTAGGCGCCAGCACCAGCGGACAGTGACACCACTGTAGCACCCTTGAAGTCCACCGCGAGCATGAGGCAGTCCCACGGGGTGTTCGAGTTCGCGTGAATGAGGTCTGCAGCACGCTTGCGTTCCGCAGGGTCATCGCTGAGAACCAAGATCGAGGGGCCCGCACCGGATACCACGGCAGCGAAACCTTCTGCACGCAGTTTCTGGATCAGGCCGTAGGTCTCGGGCATGGCCTCGGCGCGGTAGTCCTGGTGAAGCTTGTCCTCGGTTGCGGCGTGCAACAGCTCGGGGCTCTGGATCAACGCGGCGACCAACAGAGCCGAACGCGACAGGTTGAAGATGGCGTCGGAATGAGGAACGGTGTCGGGCTGCAACGAACGGGCGACTGCGGTCGACATCGTCGTCTCGAGTGGGACGGCGACGAGCAAGGACACTCCGCGGTGAACGGTCAGCTTCTTGTGCTTCGGCCCTTCCGGGGTGACCCATGCGATCGACATTCCACCAAACAGTGCGGGTGCAACGTTGTCGGGGTGACCCTCGAGGTCGTTCGCGAGGTTCAGTAGACCGTCGGCGTCAATGTCGACGATTCCGTCGAGCAGACCCTTGGCCACCATGATGCCGGCAACGATTGCCGCAGCGGACGAACCCATACCGCGTCCGTGTGGGATGCGGTTTTCGCAGGTCAGGTTCAGGCCGGGCATCTCCTGGCCGTACTTTTCGAAGGTGTACGCAACGGCACGAACCACGAGGTTCGATTCGTCCGTGGCAACCTCGCCGGCGCCCACACCGTGAACGGTGACCGTCGCGCCGGGAGCCTCGCGGACCTCTGCAGTGATTTCGTCATAGAACGACAGGGCGAGTCCGAGGGTGTCAAAACCGGGACCCAGGTTCGCCGTCGTTGCGGGAACCTTGACCTGAACACTGCGACCGATCAGTCGCGCGTCGCTCATGCCTGTTCCTTGACAAGGCCTAGAACGCTGGCGATCTCGGCGATGTCAACGGGTACAACCTCGGGTGAAGCGGTCGAACCGTCGGGGTTCTGCAACGCCCACGACGGGTCCTTGAGTCCGTGACCGGTGACGGTCAGGACAACAGTTGCGCCCTTCGGGATCACGCCTGCGGCGGAACGCTCGAGAAGTCCGGCGACCGAGATGGCCGATGCGGGCTCGACGAACACGCCAACCTCGCGCGACAACAGTCGCTGTGCGGCAAGGATTCCCGCATCGTCGATTGCGCCGAAGTAACCGTCCGAATCATCGCGGGCCGCGAGTGCGAGCTCCCACGATGCGGGGTTACCGATACGGATAGCGGTGGCAATGGTGTCGGGGTTGGTCACGGGGTGACCGAGGACCAGAGGAGCGCTGCCCGCAGCCTGGAAACCAAACATTCGAGGCAACGTGTTGGTGATACCGCGGTCGAGTTCCTCGCGGTAACCGCGGTGGTATGCGGTGTAGTTACCCGCATTTCCGACGGGGATGAAGTGGAAGTCGGGTGCGCGACCCAGGACCTCGACGATTTCGTATGCCGCGGTCTTCTGGCCGTCGATACGGTCAGGGTTGACCGAGTTGACGAGGTGCACGGGGTACGACTCAGCCAGCTCGCGAGCGACCTCGAGGCAGTCATCAAAGTTTCCCTGAAGCTGCAGAATCTGGGCCTTGTGCGCTACAGCCTGGCTGAGCTTGCCCATCGAGATCTTGCCCTCGGGAACGAGCACAGCGGCGGTGATTCCTGCGTGGGCGGCATAGGCGGCGGCCGCAGCGGACGTGTTACCGGTCGAGGCGCAGATGACGGCCTTTGCACCGTGCTCGACGGCCTTCGAAATTGCCATGGTCATACCGCGGTCCTTGAACGAACCGGTGGGGTTCATGCCCTCGTACTTCACATAGACATCGGCGCCCGTGATTTCGCTCAATGCGCGAGCGGGAATCAGAGGGGTACCGCCCTCACCCAGGGTGATGACAGGGGTCGCCTCGGTCACGTTGAGACGATCGGCGTACTCGCGGATAACCCCGCGCCACTGGTGTGCCATTACAGACCTTCCACTCGAAGAACACTGGCAACGCCCACAACGACAGGGCTTGCTTCTAATGCTGCAACTGTCGCGGCGAGATCAGCTTCGGTCGCCTCGTGCGTGCCAATAACTAGCGTAGCGGTGGGATTCGTGGTCTCGGAACCATGAGTCTTCTGCTCCAGGGTCTCGACAGACACCTCGCGTTCACGGAAAATGTTGGCGACATCGGCCAGCACACCGGGCTCGTCGGTCACGCTCAGCGTGATCTGGTAGCGGGTACGAATCATGCTGATCGGCAGCACGGGGTAATTCGCGTGAGTGCTCTCGCCCACACCGGGCCCCCCGACGACGTGGCGGCGGGCGGCCGACACGAGGTCACCGAGAACTGCGGACGAGGTCTGCACGCCACCGGCACCGGCGCCATAGAACATCAGCGGGCCAGCGGATTCCGCCTCGACAAAGACGGCGTTGTTCGCACCGTGCACCGAGGCGAGGGGGTGCGTGTCGGGAATCAGTGCGGGGTACACGCGGGCGCTGACGCCCTCGACTCCGTCCGCATCCGTAATGCGCTCACAAATTGCGAGGATCTTGACCACGTAGCCAGCCTTGCGTGCGGCCTGTACCTGCTCGCGCGTAATTTCGGTAATACCTTCGCGATAGACGGCGTCGGCGGGAATCGTCGTGTGGAACGCCAACGAGGCGAGGATGCAGGCCTTCTGTGCTGCGTCGTAACCACCGATATCGGCGGTCGGGTCAGCTTCGGCGTACCCCAATTCGGTGGCGATGGCCAGGGCGTCCTCCATCGATTCACCGAGGGTGTCGATCCGGTCGAGGATGAAGTTGGTGGTGCCGTTCACAATTCCCAGAATGCGGGTGACACGGTCGCCGGCCAACGAATCACGCAGCGGGCGGATGATGGGGATGGCCCCACCCACGGCTGCCTCGTAGTACAGCTGCGCACCGACCTGTGATGCTGCCTCGAACAGTTCGGGGCCGTGATGCGCCAGCAGCGCCTTGTTTGCGGTGATGACGTCGGCGCCTGAATTGATGGCGGTCAACAACAGCGAACGCGCGGGCTCGATGCCACCCATCAGTTCGATGACAATGTCGGCACCCAGAATCAGCGACTCGGCGTCGGTGGTCAACAGGTGACGAGGGATGTCGGCGGTACGCGGCGAATCGAGGTTACGCACGGCGACACCCGCCAATTCGATTCCCGCACCGATACGAGCCGCAAGCTCGTCCCCATGGTTGAGAATCTGGTGCGCCACCTGTGCGCCGACACTGCCGGCACCCAGCAGTGCGATTCGAAGGTTACGGTATTCGATCATCGGGAATCCTTTCCGATTTCCATGTCTCGTTCCATGAGGTCAGCGACAGTGTCGCGGCGCACGATCAGTCGTGCACGACCGTCACGCACCGACACAACTGCCGGGCGCAACAGGAAGTTGTAGTTGTTCGAGAGCGAGGCGCAATAGGCCCCGGTTGCGGGAACTGCGAGCAGATCGCCGCGGTGAATGTCTCCGGGAACGTATTCGTTCAGCACGACGATGTCGCCACTTTCGCAGTGCTTGCCGACCACTCGTGCGAGGACGGTGTCGGCATCGGATTCGCGCGAGGCGAGGCTGACCGAGTATTCGGCACGGTACAGGGCGGTGCGCATGTTGTCGCTCATGCCCCCATCGACGCTGACATAGGTGCGGGTTTCGGGCGCACCCGCATCGGTGACCAGCACAGGCTTGATGGTCCCGACTTCGTACAGCGTGATGCCATTGCGTCCGACGATTGCACGACCCGGCTCTGCCGCGATGGCGGGCACTGCGATGCCTAGTTCGGCACAGATGCGCGCAACCTCCGAGACAATCGCCTGGGCGATGTCCTCGAACGCGGTGGGTTCGTCGACGCGGGTGTAGGCGATTCCGAATCCCCCACCCAGGTTCAGCTCGGGAACCGGCCCACCCGCAAGAAGCTCGGAGTGGACGGCCAGGAGTCGGCGAGCGGCCTCGCGGAAACCGTCAATTCCAAAAATCTGCGACCCGATGTGCGAGTGAAGTCCCACAAAGTTCAGCGAACCGTGTGAACGAATGTCGCGAACGATTTCCGCCGCCTGCTCGAGCGAGACGCCAAATTTTTGGTCCTCGCGAGCCGTGGCCAGGTACTCGTGGGTGCTGGCGTGTACACCCGAATTCACGCGCAGGCGAACGTTCTGTACGGCGCCCACCGACGCGGCGGCCTGTGCGACGCGAGCAACTTCGTCGGCAGAGTCGATCACGACCGTGCCAATACCCACGCTCGCTGCGCGCACCAATTCTGCGTCCGACTTGTTGTTGCCGTGCAATCCCATGTGTGCGGGGTTCATACCCGCGGCGAGTGCAACTTCCATTTCGCCCGAACTGGCGACATCGAGCCGAAGACCCGATTCGCTGACCCACCGCACGACAGCGGCGGAAAGGAATGCCTTGGACGCGTAGTACACATGGGCCTGTGTCCCCGCAGCCGAGGCGGCGACGTCGAAAGCCTCTCGCAAGCGCGTGGCGGTGTCGCGGACGCCCTGCTCGTCATAGATGTACAGGGGCGTGCCGAATTCCGCGGCGAGTTCGGTAACGGGAACGCCACCGACGCTGATCGCGCCCGCGGCGTCGCGTACCGCGGTCTGCGGCCACAGGCCGTCGACGAGCGCGTTTGCATCAACCGGCGGCACAAGCCACTCGGGTGCAAGCGAATTGGACATAGAACACCTCACAAGGAACACGAAACGGTGAGGCGAGCGAGCCCGGATTGACCCCTGAAGCCGTGTTTAGTCTAGCGAATCCTGTGCGCGCGCAAGACTGTCCTCTGCGGCAACCCACGCGAGCATGGCGCATTTCACTCGAGCCACAAACTTTGACACCCCACTGAGCGCCGCAAGGTCACCGAATTCTTCCTCGGACAGGGCAATCGCCCCACGCGAACGCATCGCCTCGCGGAAGCCGTCCGCGAATTCCGTGAACTCTGCGACGGTCATGCCCGCGGCCTCTTGGGACAGCAGCGAGGCGGATGCCTGAGAGATCGAGCAGCCGGATCCCTCCCATTCGAAACCGGTGATGATGTCGCCGGTGGGGTCGAGGCGCACGGTGAGGTTGAGCTCGTCACCGCAGGTGGGGTTGTACTGGTGGGATGGCGTGCCGCCGTCGCCCAACCCGAAACCGACCTTGCGTTTGTTGTGGTCCAGAATGATCTGCTGGTACAGCGATTCCAGTGACATTAGGCCTCCCCAAAGTAGGCCCGAACCTGTGCGAGTGTCTCGACAGCGAACTCGATCTCGGCGCGGGTGGTGTGCATTCCCACCGAGAATCGGGTCGACGAATCGACTCCGAGACGGCGGTGTAGGGGCTGAGCGCAGTGGTGACCGACACGCACCGCAATCCCCCGCGAGTCGAGGAACTGGCCGACATCGTGAGGGTGAACGCCGTCGACGGCGACGCTGACGAGACCCACACGCTCGACGCCGTCCCGTGTACCCAAAATTCGGATGCCGGGAAGAACGGAGATCATGTCGTACAGCAGGTCGCCCAGTTCGCGTTCGTGTGCTCCGATGGCGTCGAGGCCGAGAGCCGAAATCACGTCAAGGCTCGCCGCCCATCCCACGGCCTGTGACAGTCGGGGCGTTCCGGGCTCGAATTTGGCGGGCGCGGGGAGGTACTCGGCCCGTTCGTAGTCGACATAGGTGATCATCGAGCCGCCGAAATGAGTGGGCGGCATGAGGGCCAGGGCCGAGGTGGTGCCATAGAGGGCACCGATGCCAGTGGGGCCATACATTTTGTGTGCCGAGAATGCCGCAAAATCGACCCCATATCCACCGAGGTCCAGCGCGATGTGGGGTGCGGACTGGCAGGCATCGAGCATAACCAGAGCTCCCACCTCGTGTGCTGCGGCCGTGATTTCACGGACGGGATTCACAATGCCGACCACATTGGACACGTGCGGGAACGTCACCAGTTTCGTGCGCGAGGTCAACACGTCACGAACCGCCGCAACCGTCAGCACACCACCATCGTCGACTCGAGCGACACGAATGACGGCACCCGTTGCACGGGCCAATTCCTGCCAGGGAATCAGGTTGGCGTGGTGTTCCAACTCGGTGAGCACAATCTCGTCACCCGGTGACAGACGGAACGGACCCTCGACGGGGTTGAGCCCCAGCGATGCGGCACGGAAACCGTTCGCCACAACATTGAACGCGTCCGTGGCGTTCGACGCCCACACGATATTCGCGGGACGAGCTCCCACAAAACGAGCAACGGTGGCCCGAGCCTCGTCAAATTTTTCGGTCGCCTCGGCGGCCAACGTGTGCGCACCGCGATTTACGGCAGCCATCTCGTGGGACGAAAAATCCAGCTCCCGGTTCAGTGCGATGCCCAATTTCAGTGATGTCGCCGCGGAATCGAGATACACCAACGGCACCCCGTTCACGGGTACCGACAGCTGCGGAAACAGTCCGCGAACATCGTTGACGGGAAAGGCGGGCTTCGGTGTGGTCATGACCGTTCAACCTCGATCGTGTGCACGAAATTCCCTACATTCGTTCCGGAGCGCTCACGCCCAACAGGTCGAGCCCGTTGCGCAGGACCTGACCGGTGGCGTTGTTCAGCCACAACCGGGTGCGGTGCGTGTCATCCACGGAATCATCGCCCTGCGGGGTGACACGGCAGTTGTCGTACCAACGGTGATAGTCGGCAGCCAACGACTCGAGGTAACGGGCGACCCGATGGGGTTCCCGCAACGCGGCGGACTGGGCGACAATTCGCGGGAATTCAGCCAACGAGTTGGCTAGCTCGGATTCTGTTTCGTGGGTCAACAGTGCCGCGTCGAACACGGTGGTGTCGACACCCGCCGTCGCGGCGTTCCGTGCCACGGCATTGGTGCGGGCGTGCGCATACTGCACATAGAAAACAGGGTTGTCATTCGTGCGCTTCTGCAGCAGTTCGGGGTCCAGTGTCAACGGCGAGTCCGCGGGGTAGCGAGCCAAGGAATACCGCAATGCATCGGTACCGAGCCACGCCTGCAGGTCGTTCAGCTCGATAATGTTGCCGGCACGCTTCGACAGTTTGGCGCCGTTGATGCTGACCAACTGGCCGATCAGCACCTCGATGTCCTTTTCGGGGTCATCCCCCGCCGAGCCTGCGAGCGCCTTCAAACGGTGAACGTAGCCGTGGTGGTCGGCACCCAGCAGGTAAATCTTGTGCTGGAATCCACGGTCTCCCTTGGACAGGTAGTAGGCGGCGTCGGCGGCAAAGTAGGTGAAGATACCGTTACCACGGGTGATCACACGGTCCTTGTCGTCCCCGAAGTCGGTGGTGCGCACCCAGACGGCACCGTCCTCATCAAAGACGTGACCCTGTGCGCGCAAACGCTCGATCGCATCGTCGATCAGGGAACCGCCCGCGCCGGAGCCGGCGTGGAGGGTGCGCTCCGAGAACCACACATCAAAGTGGACGTTGAATCGTGACAGCGAATCCTTGATTTCCTGCAACTGGGTTTCGTAACCGATTTCACGGGCAACGAGGATGGCCTCGGCACGGTCCATTGACACCAGGTCGGGGCGACGTTCGAGCGCTATTCGACCGAGCTCTTGGACGTACTCCCCCGGGTAGCCGTTATCGGGTGCGGGTTCTCCCAATGCCGCAGCGAGCACGGATTCGCCAAAAACGTCCATCTGTGCGCCGGCGTCGTTGACATAGAACTCGTTCGCGACGCGTGCACCCGAGGCGGACAGCACACGGCCGAGCGAATCGCCCAGCGCGGCCCACCGGGTGTGCCCGATGTGCAACGGGCCGGTCGGGTTGGCCGACACAAATTCGAGGTTGATGGTCTGGCCGACGAGCGAATCGTTGCGACCAAACTCGGATCCCGCCTCGACAATCGAACGGGCAATTTCGCCCGCAGCCGAAGCATCGAGTCGGATGTTGAGGAAGCCGGGACCGGCAATATCGACAGAAGATACGCCCTCAATCTCGGCAATACGCCCCGCAAGTTCTGCGGCGAGGTCGCGGGGCGCCATGCCCACAGGTTTCGCCAACTTCAGTGCCACCGAGGTTGCCCAGTCGCCGTGGTCACGGTTTTTGGGGCGCTCGAAGGCAATTGCCGATGAATCAATCGAGGCGGCTACCTCGGGTTCGCGGACAGCAATAACGTCGCGTGCGACAACGGCAATAAGTTCAGACAAGACATCGGGGTTCACCCTGCAATCGTACCCACCCTCGGGAATCGGGGTATCCTGAGAACACCCGAGTCCCTATAGCTCAGGGGATAGAGCGTCCGCCTCCGAAGCGGAAGGCCGCTGGTTCGATTCCAGTTAGGGGCACCAACCACCACCCTCGCGACACTAATTGTGTCGTTCGAGGAATTCAAAGACATCGCGATCGTCGACCCCCGGAAAAGTGCCGGACGGCAGCGGCGACAGGATGTGTGCGTGCATTCGGGCACTCGTCCACGCCTGCCCCGCCCATTTGGTGCGCAGCTCTGCGTCGGGTGTCGAACAGCATTCCGGGTCGGGGCAGAACGATTTCTTGCGTTCAGTGGTGTCGCGCCCACGGAACCATTTCGCCGAATCGAATGGAACACCCACGGTGATACTGAAATCGTCTCCTGTACCCGTGCCCGTCTGGGTCGATTCCCAATACGTGCCCTCGGGGGTGTCCGTGTATTGGTAGTACTCGGTGGTGCGGTTTACTCGCCCCAGCGCCACGCGGGCACTCCACTTTCGGCACACGTGTTGGCCTTCCACGGAACCTGTGACGTCGACGGGCAAACGCAGTCCGTCATTTTCGTACGCCTTGTAGACCGCTCCGTCATCGCCGACGCGCAGGAAATGCACGGTCAAATCGAGGTGATGTGTGGCGAGGTTCGTGAAACGCAGTGCCGCCGCCTCGTGCGTGACACCGAATGCGTCCCGAAAGTCTTCGACCGCGATATTGCGATCGTTTTTGGCGCGCTGCAGGAACTCGACGGCCTGACGCCCGGGCATGAGCACCGCGGCGGCGACATAGTTAATGTCCAGCCGTTGCTGCAGAAATTCGGCGTAGGTGTTGGGAACGGTGTGCCCCAACACCCGGTGAGCCATCGCCTGGATTGCCATCGAGCGCAGACCGTGCCCGCCGGGGATCGAGGCCGGGGGCAGATAAATCCGGCCGTTCGCCAAGTCGGTGATGGAACGAGCACTGTCGGGCAGATCGTCGACGTGGACGAGCGTGAAACCCAAAGTTCCCGCCATCAGGCTGACCTCGCGGTGCGTCAGAGCGCCACTGATGTGCCCGACCCGGTCCGAGAGTTCCTGAGCGACGTCCTCGAGGTCCTGGCGGTAGTTGTCCAGCGTGCGCATGTGTTCGCGCAGCTCCGTGTTGGCGCGTCGAGCTTCCTCCGGCGTCGCGATTTTGTGTCGTTCCCGGGCCACCAGCTCGCGGTGCATCCCCAGCAACGCATCCAGGGTGTCGTCGGGCATGGATTTTCCCGCCTTGATTTTGGGCAGGCCCAGCGAACCGTATAGGGCAGTGGATTGGGCCCGTTCCAGTTCCAGTTCTTTGGCGGCGCGTTCGTTGGGCGGTGTCGAATCCAGCAGTTGCGGCACCGTGACGGCCAACGCTTCGGCAATCGCGGTGAGCATGCCCAGCTTGATCTCGCGTTTGCCGTTCTCGATGATGGACAGCTGACTGCCCGCGATCCCGACCCGGGCGCCCAGTTCGTCGAGTGTGATTCCCGCGCGGTTTCGGTAATGGCGGATTTGTCGTCCCAGTGTGGCTGCGTCGCTCATGAGGCCAGAATATCGAAAATCTTGCGATTTTCGAAAGAATCCATAATCTTTCGTGAAATTTTTACCCAAAACCCCTTCCTTGCTGCAGGAAACTAGGTTTATGACAATCCTCACTGCAGCGGATGTTCCCACCGCCACCCCCCATCGTGTACCCGAAACCTCGCGCGCCGATGTCCTGGCATACGTGTCCGAGATAGCCCGGCTCACCAAGCCGGCCGCAATTCACTGGTGCGACGGCTCACAGGCCGAACGTGACGCACTGATAACTGAACTGATCGCCGCCGGCACCATCGAGAAGCTCAACGACGAGCTGCGCCCCAACTCCTACCTCGCACGCAGCGACGAGTCCGATGTCGCCCGAGTCGAATCGCGCACATTCATCTGCTCGGAAAACGAAAAAGACGCAGGCCCCACCAACAATTGGGCTGACCCCGACGAAATGCGCGCCACACTCGGTGGCCTGTTCACCGAATCAATGCGCGGCCGCACCATGTACGTCGTCCCCTTCCTCATGGGACCCGTCGGATCACCCGTCACCCGTGTGGGAATCGAAATTACGGATTCGCCCTACGTGGTCGTCTCGATGGGCATCATGACCCGCATGGGCCGAATCGCACTCGACGTCATCGAATCCGGTGCCGAATGGGTCAAGGCAGTCCACTCGATCGGCGCCCCGCTGGAACACGGCGAACCCGATGTCGCCTGGCCCTCCAACCCGACCAAATACATCAGCCACTTCCCCGAAACCCGTGAAATCTGGTCGTTCGGTTCGGCATACGGCGGAAACGCCCTGCTGGGAAAGAAATCCTTCGCGCTGCGCATCGCCTCGGCCATGGCTCGTGACGAAGGCTGGCTGGCCGAGCACATGATGCTCGTCAAGATCACGTCACCCGAAGGACAGGTTTCGCACATTGCGGCCGCCTTCCCCAGCGCCTGCGGCAAGACCAACTTCGCCATGATGCAGCCCACACTGCCTGGCTGGACCGTCGAAACGCTCGGCGACGACATCGTCTGGATGTGGATCGACGAGGACGGCAAACTGCGCGGCATCAACCCCGAGGCCGGCTTCTTTGGCGTCGCACCGGGCACAGGCGCAAAAACCAATCCCATCGCCATGCAGACCATCTGGGGAAACACCATCTTCACCAACGTGGCACGCACCGACGACGGTGACGTCTGGTGGGAAGGCATGAGCAAGCCAGTCCCCGAGCACCTCATCGACTGGCACGGAAACGAGTGGACCGCGGGATCAGCTGAACCCGCCGCACACCCCAACTCGCGTTTCACCGTCGCAATCGACCAGTGCCCCTCGGCCGCTGCCGAGTGGAACGACCCCCGAGGTGTCGTCATCGACGCCATCGTGTTCGGCGGTCGCCGCAGCACCACAATGCCCCTCGTCGTTGAGTCACGTTCGTGGGAACACGGCGTCTACCTCGGTGCAACCATGGCCTCCGAGCGCACCGCGGCCGCCGAAGGTGTGGTCGGTGAACTGCGTCGCGACCCGTTCGCAATGGCGCCGTTCACCGGCTACAACGTGGGCGACCACTGGCAGCACTGGCTGAACATTGGCGAGCGCCTCGCAGCGAGCGGCACCGCGCCTCGGATCTTCCACGTGAACTGGTTCCGTCGTGATGCCTCCGGCACCTTCCTGTGGCCCGGATTCGGTGACAACGTTCGCGTCGTCAAATGGATCATGGACCGCATCGCCGGACGAGTCGACGCCAACGTTTCGCCCGTCGGGTCGCTGCCCAAGCTGGGCGACCTGCAACTGCAGGGACTCGACATCAGCATCGACGACGCACACCAGATCCTCACCGTCGACTCCGACGACATCCGTGCCGACGCACTGGACGCCCAGAAACTTCTGGACACCGTCGGAGACACCGTTCCGCGAGCAGTACGCCGCGAGAACGAGCGCACACTCACCCTGTGCGACTAAAAGCTGGGCGGCCCATCTGTGGTGGAATGGGCCGCCCTACACTCTGTGCCCGCCTTGTATAAAATCGCCAGAAAATTTACACAATCGACACCAAATCCGACAAGAATCACGGCACTGCGGGCCATAAAATTGAACTGTTGAAAGGACGATTGTGATTCGCAAAGTAGTGGCTGTGTCGTTGGTTGCTCTGGTTCTGGCCGGCTGTAGCGCCGAGGCCCCTGTGGAACCCACCGCAACCCCCACCCCCACCGAAAGCGAATCCAACACGCCCGAACCCACTCCGGTGGACAACGGGACGTTCTCGATGCCCAGTGACTGCACCGGTGTGCTGCCCGCCGATCGTGCGGCCGCCCTCGAATCCGAAGGCATTGTCCTGCTCGCAGGGCCCGGCGGAATCTATGGACTCGAACTCATCACCGACCCCACCCCGGAAATGCTGGCCGGCGGAATCTCGTGCTACTACGGCTATGACAACGAAGACGTCAACCAGCTGAAGATCTATTCGGTGGTGTCCGTCGCACCCGTCAGCACTGACACGTCTGACGCCATCGTCAGCGACCTGGTCGGCCAGGGCATGAACGCGTCGACCGACGAGGTGGGCAACTCGACCTACTCGATTCTCGGCGATTCCGATTCGAACGTTCCCGCCCAGTACAACCTCATGACCAACGAGGCCTGGATTTCGGTGATTTCGATCCTCGGTGGGGAAACCTTCTATCGCGAGAACGTGGTTATTGCGGGCGAAACCCTCGACAACGTCTACAACTAGGCGTGAACTTCGACGACCTGACCCGTGGGGTTCACCCCTCGTGGCGTCTGTTCGTTGACAACCACCGGAAATTGTTGGACGGCATCGTCGATGAGCTCAACGCCCGACGGGGTCGCGGAGACATCATCGCACCTGCCGTTCCCCACATTCTTCGAGTGCTGCACTACGACCGCGACCGTGTTCGTGTCGTCATCGTGGGGCAGGACCCGTATCCAACGGCGGGGCATGCCGTGGGACTCAGCTTTTCGGCCGAGGCATCGATGCGTCCCATCCCCCGCAGCCTTGCGAACATATTCCGCGAACTCGCGGCCGATATAGGGACACAGGTTCCGGAATCGGGTGACCTCGGCGGGTGGGCCGAACAGGGCGTCATGTTGCTCAACCGTGTGCTCACCGTCACCGTGGGCGCCGCGGGTTCGCATCGAGGTATTGGCTGGGAACGATTCACCGACGCGATCGTCGAATCACTGATTTCACGTGGCACCCCGCTGGTGGCCATTTTGTGGGGCGCGGACGCACAGACGCTTCGGCCACAACTGGGCGACACCCCGATCATTGCGTCGGCTCACCCCTCGCCGCTGTCCGCCCACCGAGGTTTCCTGGGTTCCCGGCCCTTCGGTCGCACCAACGAATTGCTGACCGCCGCGCACGCGGAACCCATTCGGTGGGACCAGACCACCGAACGGGCCTGAATTACACTGTCAGCATGAGCCACGACATCGCACTGCGTCCCGTCACCACCGAAGATGCCGCACAACTCGTGGACATCTATAACCACTTCATCGCCACCTCGACGGTCACCTTCGACGAGGCGGCGTGGGACATCGACGCGATGGTGCACAAGATTCACGCCATCCACGACAAGGGGCTGCCCTTCCTCGTCGTCGAGATTGATGGCATTCTCGCCGGTTACGGCTACCTTTCGTCGTGGCGTGACAAAAGCGCATTCGATCGCACGGCCGAAAACACGCTGTATCTGCGTCCTGAATTCCAGGGAATGGGTGCGGGCGGACGACTGCTCGATGCACTGTTGCACGAGGGACAGACGGCAGGAATTCGCGAGGTAATCGCGGTGATTACCGACAGCGACGACGCCGCTGGATCGATCGCACTGCACACCGCGCGCGGTTTTGAGAGTGTCGGCACGATGCCGAATGTGGGCTACAAATTCGAGCGCTGGCTGGGCGTCGTGATGATGCAGAAGTCACTGCGCGACTAGGGTTCATCGCTTTCGTTACCTTGTGTGACGCTGACAGTTGGGGAAACCCCCTCGGGTATTTACTCTGGAGGGACTCCTGAACGAAAGGTTCCCCATGTCTTGGAAGTTTGAAACCCAGCAGATCCACGCTGGCGCAGCACCCGACCCCACGACGAACGCCCGTGCAACCCCGATTTACCGCACCACGGCCTATGTCTTCGACAACGCTGACCACGCAAAGAACCTGTTTGCTCTGGCCGAATTCGGCAACATCTACACCCGCATCATGAACCCCACTCAGGACGTCGTCGAAAAGCGCATTGCCGCGCTCGAAGGCGGAACCGCCGCACTGCTCGTCTCGTCGGGCCAGGCCGCGATCACCTACGCCGTCTTGAACATTGCGGGCGCCGGCGACCACATTGTGGCCTCGTCCAGCATCTATGGCGGCACCTACAACCTCTTTAACTACACCCTCGCAAAGCTGGGCATCGAGGTCACCTTCGTCGAGAACCAGGACGACCTCGAGGAATGGCGTAACGCCGTTCGCCCGAACACCAAGCTGTTCTTTGCCGAGACCATTGCAAACCCGCAGATCAACGTTCTGGACATCGCCGGAGTTTCGGGTGTCGCACACGAGGCACACCTGCCGCTGATCGTCGACAACACCATCGCCACCCCGTACCTGATTCGCCCCTTCGAGCACGGCGCCGACATCGTCGTCCACTCGGCGACCAAGTTCCTCGGTGGCCACGGCACGGTTGTTGCCGGAGCGATTGTCGATGGCGGAAAGTTCGAATGGTCGAAGAACGTCGACAAGTTCCCCGGTCTTACCGAGCCCGACCCCTCGTACCACGGCGCCTCGTTCACCACCGTTTTGGGTGACGCGATTGCCTACATCATCAAGGCGCGCGTGCAGTTGCTGCGCGACGTCGGAGCGGCACTGTCCCCCGACAACGCGTTTGCGGTCCTGCAGGGCATCGAAACCCTCAGCCTGCGCATCGAGCGCCACGTCGAGAACGCCCTCGCGGTTGCCCGCTGGTTGGAAGCTCACGACGACGTCGCATCGGTGTCGTATGCGGGACTGGAGTCGAGCCCCTGGTACGCAGCCGGTCAGAAGTACGCCCCCAAGGGTGTCGGCGCCGTGCTGTCGTTCGAGCTGAAGGGCGGTGTCAACGCTGGTCGTGCACTGGTCGAAAGCACCGAACTGTTCAGCCACGTGGCCAACATCGGTGACGTGCGTTCGCTGATCATCCACCCCGCATCGACGACCCACTCGCAGTTGACTCCCGAACAGCAGTTGACGTCGGGTGTCACCCCCGGTTTGGTCCGCCTCTCTGTGGGCCTCGAGCACATCGACGATATCCTCGCCGACCTCGAGAACGGCTTCGCTGCGGCTCGCAAGGCTGCACTCAGCTAAGTAATTGTTGTGTCGTGATGGGCGTCGGGCAAAGGCTCGGCGCCCATCACTGTATGAGGGATGCGAGAATAGAGAAACCATGGATTGGCAGATGTCTGAAGAAACGGTTCCCTCGGCTTTTGTGACCGAGGCGCACAGCCGTTCGCTCGGTGCACCACCCGTGACGGGTGCGTGGCGCGATGGTGATCACCCAGGGAACCGTCGATTTGCTTTCGTCGGAGACGTGGCACTCGAAAGTGGAAGCGTCCTCCCCCGAGTACGCATGGCGTACGAGACGTGGGGCACTCTGAACGCGGATGCGTCGAACGCCCTGTTGCTCGTTCATTCACTCACGGCGGACTCGCATGCCGTCGGCGTCGCTGGCCCTGGCCATGTGACGGACGGTTGGTGGAATCCTATTGTGGGCCCCGGGCTCGCAATTGACACGGACAAGTGGTTTGTGGTCTGCCCCAACACGCTGGGTGGCTGCCAGGGATCGACGGGCCCTTCGTCGGTGACCACCGATGGTCGCGAATGGGGTTCGCGTTTCCCCTATTTGACGGTGCGTGACCAGACCACCGCGCTGAAGCAGCTGGCGGACACCCTGGGGATCGACCGATGGGGTGCGGTCGTCGGCGGCAGCGCCGCGGGAATGAGCGCACTCGAATACGCCGTGACCTACCCCGACAAGGTCGAACGACTTGCCCTGCTCGCGACGACGGCGATCACCAGCGCCGACCAGATTTCGTTGAACTTCGTGCAAACCGAAGCCGTCCGCATGGACCCCGAGTTTTCGGATGGCGACTATTACGAGAACGAGGTGGGCCCCTACCGCGGACTTGCGCTGGCCCGCCGATTGGCCCTGCTGTCGTACCGTTCCCCCGAAGAATTCAACGACCGTTTTGATCGCTCATGGCAGAGCGGCATCAGCCCGTTGGGTGCCGGCGGACGTTTCGCTGTGGAAAGCTACCTCGACTTCCACGGGAACAAGTTCACCCGACGATTCGACGCGAATTCGTACATCTCTCTCGTTGACGCGATGAGCTCGCACGACGTGACCCGCGACCGCGGTTCACTGAAGGACGTTCTGGGTACGGTGACTGCTCGCGCGATCGTGGTGGGCATCGACTCGGACCGACTGTTCCCGCTCGAACAACAGATCACCCTCGCGGAATACTTGCCCGGTCATATTGGTGGTCGCGATGCGCGCGTCATGTCGTCGCCGTTCGGCCACGACGCATTCCTGATCGACCACGACACAGTGGCCGGTTTCCTGCGCGAACTGCTCGACGACTAGTCAGATTCCGGGGCAACCAAGCCCGCGATGACGTGCGGGATCTGGGACACCAGCTCGGCCAGCACGAACGGACCGCCGCGGGAAGCGCGCTGTGCCGCCTCGGAGTGGATCCATACGGCTGTGGCGGCGATCGCAACCAAATCGGTTTCGGTGACACCGATGGAACCGGTATCGGTGGATTCACCGTCCGGGACATTTCCCTCCGCCGTGACGGCCGGTGAAGCAGCGCAGTGCGAGGCGAGGATCGCCCCCATGATTCCCGCGAGCACATCCC